>JANOJO010000389.1:0-16579 GCA_031418795.1 Bacteroidota bacterium
AAGATTGGAATCTGGCAAACAAAAGATGCAGCATTGATCGCAACTTATGGCGCTCCACAGGCAGCAGGCAGAATAAGAGTGGAAGACAGGGACAACAATAATATCATTAATGCAAATGACATGCAGGTAATTGGCAGCGCCCAGCCAAAATGGATTGGGGGAATGACAAACAGGTTTACTTATAAAAGTTTTGATCTGTCAGTTGTTGCATTTGCAAGATGGGGCGCTACTGCAATTGCTACTTACTTCCAGTCAAACAATGGAGGCGCTGGTGGATATGCATTCTTTAGCCAGGCAAGGGGGAATCAATGGAAGGTGGACTACTGGACTGCACAAAATCCTACCAATGCTTTCCCACATCCGGAAGGTCAGGCACTGAATGATAACTATGCTTCTACCGTAGGATATTACGATGGTACTTTCATTAAAGTGAGGAGTATTAATTTTGGTTACCAGATACCTTCTAAATTATTAGCAAGGGCTGGTATCAGTTCTGTAAGGGTTTTTGTATCGGCAACTAATCCTTTTATTGTTTATTCACCGATGGTAAGAGATGGTTTTGCAATTGATCCTGAAGGAACAGGTACAGGTAATGTATTAACACCGCAGGGTGCAAGTAACCCTGGTGCACCTGGCAGAGCAATTACACTTGGCATCAATACACCTTCAACAAAAGAATTCACTTTCGGTATTAGCATGAAATTATAATAATTTAAAAAAATAAATTATGAAAGCATTTAATAAAATAAAATTTTTTGTCATCATCATGGCCTTGTTGTTTACTACGGGTTGTGGCAGGGTACTGGATGAAACCAACAGGTCAAACATTTTACCAGATTATTTTTCTACTCCGGGAGGAGTTGATGCCGCCGTTATCGGCGCCTATTCCAATATCCGTAACTGGTATTGCCAGGAGGGTATGTGTTTTAATTCCATGATTGGTACTGATGAACATATTTCCGGATTTGGTACAAGTGGAAATTTTCATACCTATACATTACAAACGGGTGATGGGGCTATTCAATCTATCTGGGATTGGAGCTACCGTTCAATAAACAGTTGTAACGGTGTACTTGAATTTGCACCAACAATTGGACTTACAGCGGCAGAAGTAACGAGACTGACTGGTGAAGCTAAATTTTTGCGTGCCTATTTTTATTTTATGCTGGTGCAAACTTTTGGTGATGTAAGTATTAGTACAACATTTGCAAGAGAAGCCACCACTTCGGCCAACCGTGAGCCAATTGCAAAAGTTTATGATTTAATTGTTCAGGACCTGATTGATGCGATTGTGGCTTTACCTTTTAAGTCCAGTTCTACCTCGTCTCCAGGTAGAGCTGCAAAAGGTGTTGCCAAACATCTGCTGGCAAAAGTTTATTTAACAAGAGGATGGTCTTCTGCTGCAAAAGCTTCTGACTTTACAGATGCTTATAACGGTGCGCTTGATTTAATTACCAATAAAGGTCTTTATGGAAATGGAAGTGGTACACTTGATCTTTGGGCAGATTTTGCTGATGTATTTAAAGAAGGCAATGAATATGGAAGAGAAATTCTTTGGGTTGTAGATAGAAACACAGATCCAAAAGGTGCTGAAACTTCCGGCTTTGGTACAGGAAATCCTGGCGGAAAATTTAATGGTTCACTTTTTTATCAAAGACCGAATTACCCCATTTTTAATACAAATATTAATAACGGTATTACAGGTGCACCTGCTGTAAGCGCCAACCCGGTTGACAGAGATATTCTAAACGGCAGACCATTTGGTCGTGTTCGTCCTACTAATTATGTATTGAGTACAGCTTTTGCTGAAAAAGTAAATGATTCACGGTATGATAAAACATTCCAGACCTCCTGGATTTTTAACCGCCCCGGACCACTTACAAGCGGGGCTCCTGTTACTATAACTGTAACAAGGGGTACTAATCCCGGTGATCCTACGAGTCCGTTAACAACTTATTCATGGGTGAAGAATGTGGACACTGCAATTAAACTTTGGGGAACTAATACAATTACCGAAGCAGACAGAAGAGCATCCAAAGCAGTTATCGTATTACCAAGCCAGTATGATGTAAACTTTTTCCCGCCAATGAAAAAACATGATGACATTACAAAACTGCATACCAATGATGCGTCTGACAGACCATTTATTTTAATGCGTTTTGCAGAAACATATCTTATAGCTGCTGAAGCAGCGTTTAAAGCAGGCAATAATGCAAATGCTGCTGCTATGATTAATGTATTGAGAAGCCGTGCAGCATTCAGAACAACAAACAGCGCAGCACAAAATGCTGCTGCGGTTGCTGCTATGCAGATTACTGCCGGAGATATAAACCTTGATTTTATACTTAATGAAAGAACAAGAGAATTGTTTGGAGAATGGATGCGTTGGTATGATCTTGTTCGTACTAAATCATTAGGTGCAAGACTTGCAACCTATAATCCGATTGCTAATTTTAATCCAACAAGAGATATATTAAGGCCGATACCGCAAAGCCAGATAAACTTAGTAACTACCGGGCCGAAATATCCACAGAACCCGGGATATTAATATTACTAAATGAACTTTTTAATAAACCGGGGAGGAGATTTTTCTCATCCCCGGTTTTAATTTCATTGAACTTTGTCATATGAAATTATTTTTAAAGTATTTCTTATTATTCATATTTATCTCCGGATGTAATAGTAATAATTCTGTTAATCTGCCGGTAGGTGCAGATAACCTTGCATACAAATGGGGAAAAATTGCATTAGAAGCTACAGCTAATAATACAGAATTATTCAGGCCGAGGCCTACCGTTACTTCAAGATTTCTTGCATTAATATGGACAGCAGTCTTTGATGCATGGTCAAGATATGATTCAAATGCAACTCCTGTTTATTTAAAAAATTTGGAAAGACGGCCAGAGAGTGAACATTCATTAAAAAATAAAGAGATTGCTATCAGCTATGCCGCATACAGAACAATGATGGTATATTATTCTCATGATTCTGTAATGCTCACTAAAAAAATGAGAGAGTTTGGATTTAATCCAAATGATAATTCTCTGGATCCATCTACTCCCGTTGGCATTGGCAACCTTGCGGCTAAATCAGTAATAGAGGCAAGAATAAATGATGGCTCCAACCAAACTGGAACAATGAAAGGATCAGTTGGAATCCCTTATTCTGATTATACTGGATATAAACCTTTAAACAGTCCAGATACTCTGACCGACCTGATACGGTGGCAACCGAAATATTTTTCCGATGGCAAGGGAGGAAAATTTGCTCCTCAATGTTTGACTCCTCATTGGCATAAGACTTCAACATTATTGATTGATTCAGCAAATCAATTCAGACCAGGCCCACCTCCTGCTAATGGATCACTGCAATTAAAAAAAGAAGTAAAAGAAGTTGTTGATCTTCAGGCCAGCTTAACAAATGAACAAAAAGCATTGGTTGAAATGATGCGTGATGGTCCCAAATCCGTTCAACAAGCCGGGCACTGGTTCATCTTTGCACAAAATGTTTCAGTAAGGGATAAACATAGTTTGGATGAAGATGTAAAAATGTATTTTCTTGTTGAAGCAGCAGCCATGGATGCATTTATTGCATGCTGGGATTCTAAAATGTTTTATGATTATGCACGGCCATTTGCATTAATACATGAACAATTCAAAGATCAGGTTATTAAAGGATGGGGTGGCCCAGGAAAAGGAATAATAGAAATGAAAGGGCAGGAATGGATACCATATTCACCTGAAACTTTTGTATGCCCGCCATTTCCAAGTTATGTTTCAGGGCATAGTACAGTAAGCGGCGCCTGTGCTGAAGTATTAAAATTATTTACAGGAAGCGATTTTTTTGGAGAAGAAGTAAAACGTATGCCGGGTGAAATGACAGAACCGGATAATGCTGGATCTGAAGTAATATTAAAATTTCCAACATTTACCGAAACAGCAAATATGGCTGGCATTTCAAGGGTTCTTGGCGGATATCATATTCAATGCGAAAACCTGGAAGGATTAAAATTGGGAAAAAATATCGCAAGTGTGGTCTGGAAAAAATATCTTGCTTATGTTGGTAAAACAAAATAAACATGGATCAACAACCCGTATTTGAACAAATAAAACAATCAAATGAAATAGGGCAGGAATACTGGAGTGCAAGGGAGTTGTTTGTTGCTTTACAATATCTGAAATGGGATAAATTTCTCAATGTAATTGATAAAGCAAAGGAATCCTGCAAGAACAGCGGGCAGAAACCTGATGACCATTTTCCCCGCGTGGAGAAAATGGTTGAAATTGGTTCTGGTGCAATGAGAGATATTGGGGATTTGAATTTATCAAGATATGCCTGCTACCTGATTATACAAAATGCCGATCCGGCTAAAGAAGTAGTGGCGCTTGGTCAAACTTATTTTGCCATACAGACTCGCAGGCAGGAGAAGATGGATGAAGCGTTTGAAAAATTAGAAAGTGAAGAAGAAAAACGTTTGTATCTGCGCAAAGAAATGTCTGAACATAATAAACAACTGGCTGACGCAGCCAGGTTAGCAGGAGTGATTAAACCGCAGGAGTATGCCATATTTCAAAATCATGGCTACATGGGTTTATACAACGGATTAGATGCACAAAAAATTCATGCAATAAGAAGGACTGAAAAAAAGCCAGCATATTCTTGACCACATGGGCAGCACTGAACTGGCAGCTAATTTGTTTCGTGCCACGCAGACTGAAGAAAAACTTAAACGGGATAAGATTAAGAATAAGCAATTGGCTAACAAAACGCATTATGAAGTGGGAAAAAAAGTAAGACAAACAATAAAAGAGCTTGGTGGCACCATGCCGGAAGATATGCCAACAGAAGATAGTATTAAGAAAATAGAAATAAATAAGACCGGTAAACTGCAACCGAAGAATAAAAAAAACAATCAGTAGAAAAAATAAGGCTGAAGAATTAATTAAATATTTTTAATGATAAAAAAAACAATTTGGTTTCAGCGTAATATTATTCTGCTGTTTACTGCAGTTTCAATTTTTATTGCTTCATGCAATGGTGGTGATAATAAAACTGAAACATCAACCGAACCCGTTTTTAGGAAAATACTTTCATCTCAAAGTGGCATTACGTTTAATAACCTGGTAGAAGAAAATTATGAAAAAAACTTCTTCGACAAGTTTGCGTATGTGTATAATGGCGGAGGCGTGGCTATTGGTGATATTAATAATGACGGATTGCAGGATATGTATTTTACCGGCAATGATGTACTCAATAAATTATATGTAAATGAAGGTGGATTTAAATTTAAAGATATTACACAGTCTGCGGGTGTAGATGGCGGTAAAGGATGGGATAATGGTGTAACCATGGTGGATATTAATAATGATGGCTGGCAGGATATTTATGTTTGCAAAGGTGGTTTTGGCGAAACAGAACAGGAAAGAACAAATCTTTTATATATCAACCAGCAAAACGGAACATTTACGGAGCATGCAAAAGAATATGGACTGGATGAAAAAGGATATTCGATTCATGCCGCTTTTTTTGATATGGACAATGACAATGATCTTGATGTTTATATCACTAACCGCCCGGATTCTTTTTTTCTTGGTTTGTCAAAAATGGTTGCGGGTAAAAAAAATCCACCTGATCATGCAAGAGATAAATTATACCGAAACGATAATAATGTGTTTACTGAAATTGGAAAAAAAGCCGGCATCACCAACAATTTTGGGTACGCACTGGCAGTTGTTACTGCTGATCTTAACGGAGATGGCTATCAGGATATTTATGTTTCCAATGATTATGCTGACAATGATTATATGTACATCAATCAAAAGAATGGAACTTTTAAAGATGAAATAAAAAAAGCGACAAATCATATTTCCTTGTTTTCAATGGGTGCCGATATTGCAGATATAAATAATGATGGGTTGGAAGATATCATTGTCACAGAAATGCTTCCCGAAAATTATAAACGCTCCAAGGTATCCATGCCGCGGATGGATGCACAGGGATTTTGGGCAATTGTAGATAGCGGTTTTCAAAAACAGTATATGCACAATGCACTTCATCTGAACCAGGGCAATGGATTTTTCAGTGATATTTCACAAATGGCCGGTGTTGCAAAAACAGAATGGAGCTGGAGTACGTTGGCAAGTGATTTTGATAACGATGGCAACCGCGACATTTTTGTAGCCAATGGTTACCGGCGTGATGTATTTGATGGTGACATTGATCAAAAATTGAAACAGCACATGCAGGCAAGTGTAACAAAATATTCATCAACTGAAGAATATTTTACAAAAGGCTTTAAAGATTTTATTGAACTGTATAATCCTATCAAAGTAAGAAACTACCTGTTTAAAAATACAGGTGATCTGAAATTTGAAAATGTTTCTGAAAACTGGGGGTTTGCTGACAGCACATTTTCAAACGGGGCGGCCGTGGCGGATTTTGATAATGATGGCGATCTTGATCTTGTTATCAACAACCTGGATGAGGAAGCTTCACTGTATGAAAATGTAACAAACAAAAAAAACAATTTCTTAAGAATAAAATTAGAAGGGCCTGAAAAAAACTTTGATGGTATTGGTGCGAAAATTTCTTTGTACTATGATGGTAAAATGCAGCAATCCTTTCAGCAAAAAACCGTAAGAGGTTATCTTTCTTCCAACGAACCTGCTGTGCATTTTGGTTTGGGAAAAAAAGAAAAAGTTGACAGCATTATTATTGGCTGGCCTGATGGCAAAGAAAATATTTTGCAAAACATTTCTGCTAACCAGGTAGTGAAAGCAAATTATAAAGAAGCGGTACCAGGCATCAGCCGTAATCCTGATTATCAAACTTCATTCGCAGAAGCAACAGAACAAATATTATCACAACCTTTTTTACATAAAGAAAATGTGATTGACGAATACAAAGACCAGGTGTTATTGCCGCATGAGTTTTCACGCAGCGGGCCTTTTATTGCCACCGGCGATGTGAATGGCGACGGTGAAGAAGATTTTTATGTGGGCGGCGCAAAAGACCAGGCTGGTAATTTATATATGCAGGAAGATGGAAAGTTTGTAAAGAAAAAAATTACAGCATTTGAAGCGGATAAAAAATTTGAGGACATGGGTGTTATGTTTTTTGATGCAGAAAAAGATGGTGATCTTGATTTGTATGTTGTAAGCGGTGGTAGTGAATTCAATGAGGGCTCAGAAATGTACCAGGATAGATTGTACCTGAATGATGGAAAAGGAAATTTTTCCAAATCAATTCTTCCTTCTACAATCAGCAGCGGCTCCTGTGTTATTTCTTTTGATTTTGATGGTGATGGCGACATGGATATTTTCCGTGGGGGAGAAGTAGTGCCGCATCAGTATCCCAAACCTGCAAGAAGTTATTTGCTGGTAAATGAAAACGGAAAATTTGTTGACAAAACAAAAGAAATTGCTCCGGAAATTTCATTGGCCGGTATGGTAAAATCGGCAGTAGCTGCCGATTTGAATGGTGATAAAAAACCTGAACTGATTATTGCCGGTGAATGGATGGCTGTAAAAGTTTTTGAGTTTTCAGGTGGAAAAATGAAAGATGTTTCTAAAAAATACGGGTTGGAAAACACAGAAGGCTGGTGGAATAAATTAGTTGCTGATGATATAGATGGTGATGGAGATATGGATATAGTAGCAGGAAACCTGGGTGAGAATTATAAATTCTCAGCAAGTATGGAAAAACCATTTGAGGTGTATGCAAAAGATTTTGATAACAATGGCACCAACGATATTTTTCTTGCCAAACACTTAAATAACATAATGGTTCCCATCCGTGGCCGTGAATGTACATCGCAGCAATGCCCGATGATTGCTCAAAAATTTCCCACTTACCTTTCTTTCGCTGAAAGTGATTTGAAAGGAATTCTGGGTGAGGATATTGAAAATGCTTTGCATTACCAGGTGCATCTTTTCTCCAGTGTAATTTTTATAAATGACAAGGGAAAATTCACCATAAAAAAATTACCGGTAGAAGCGCAGCTATCAACAGTAAATGGAATTCTGATAAATGATTTTGATGGCGATGGCAAAAAAGATATACTGATTGCAGGAAATAAATTTGATGTGGAAGTGGAAACTACGCCTGCAGATGCTTCAGTGGGTGTATTTTTAAAAGGTTTGGGTAATGGAAATTTCAAAAGCACTAAACCTTTGGAGAGCGGATTTTTTACTCCGTATAATGTAAAAGATGTGCAGGCTGTAAAAACAAAAACCGGTCTTGCTATATTAGTGAGTTCAAATAATGATTTGTTGAAAGTATATGTAAATAAAAGAAAATAAAATTGGTTTTAAAAAGACGAAAATGAAATTAACAGCCTACACCCAAACCATCAGGCTATTAAAATCTGCTATACTTGCCAGCAGGTACAGAGCTGCTGTATTAGCCAACAAGGAGCTGCTGTCCTTATATTTTAATGTAGGAAAACTAATTACTGAAAAGGCAAAGCAAGGCAAATGGGGTGACAAAATATTAGAACAACTTTCAGCAGATTTGCAGCATGAACTCCCGGGGTTAAAAGGATTTTCTGCGACTAACATTAAGAGAATGCGGCTCTTTTATCAGCACTGGCAAACCTGTTTTATAATTAGTCCGACAGTGTCGGACCAATTGCAAAAAAAGGGTAGAATAAACAGGACATATACAAACTTGCTAATTAGTCCGTCGCCAACGGCCCAATTGAAAAAAGGGCATAAAAAAGATAACAATCCTGATAAATCTGTAATTAGTCCGTTACTGACGGACCAATTCATCTCTGCCTTTTTTTCGGTAAGTTTTACCCATCATGTTGAGCTTTTGGCTAAATCAAAAACAATTGAGGAATGCCAATTTTATATAAGCAAAATTGCTACTGAATTTTGGTCTGTAACTACTTTAAAACATCACTTAAAATCTAAACTATTCAGAAAAAAAGGAGCATTGCCAAATAATTTTTTAACAGCGATAACCGATGAAAGTTTAAGAGCAAAAGCCCTGCAAAGTTTTAAAGACGAATACCTGCTTGATTTTATAAACATAGAAGACCCGGGTGAAGAAGACGAACGCTTAATTGAAAATGAAATAGTCCGGAACATAAAAAAATTCCTGATGTCGCTGGGTACCGATTTTGCTTTTATATCCAATCAATACCGGTTAATTGTTGATGAAGAAGAATACTTTACCGACCTCCTTTTCTTCAACCGTAAATTACAATGCCTGGTAGCTTTCGATTTAAAAAAAGGAAAGTTTAAACCTGAGTATGTGGGAAAAATGAATTTCTATCTTTCAGCTTTAGACGAATACATAAAACAACCACACGAACTCCCCGCAATAGGCATTATTCTTTGTAAAGAAAAAAATAATAAAACCGTTGAGTTTTCTTTCAGGGATATGAACAAAGCAATGGGTGTGGCTACCTATAAAACCACCAGGCAATTGCCAAGACAATATAAAAATGTACTGCCTGATGCCGAAACACTAAAAAAATTAATGAGTTAAATGTTATTGATAAAAGTTGCCAAACAAAGCGAAGCAATTATAAAGATTCAACGCCGCATAGTTTAAATGAAGCAAAAAAGAAAAACGATATTAGCAATAGTTTATGCCACATTATTAACGGGCATGTTTTATTCCTGCAATCCTGCGAAAGAAAAGAACCATCTTTCTACTGCATCAAGCCCATACCTGCTGCAGCATGCTGACAATCCGGTTGACTGGTATGAATGGAGTGATGAAGCAATTGAAAAAGCAAAAAAGGAAAACAAACCGCTCCTCATTAGTATAGGATATGCGTCCTGCCATTGGTGCCATGTAATGGAAAAAGAATCCTTCATGGATACGGCTGTGGCAAGGGTAATGAACAATAATTTTATTTGTATAAAAGTGGACAGGGAAGAACGGCCGGATATTGATAATATTTATATGGCGGCCTGCCAGTTGCTTTCTGGCAGCGGAGGCTGGCCATTGAATGCTTTTGCTTTGCCTGATGGTAAACCCTTTTTTGCAGGTACTTATTACAGTAAATCAAGCTGGATAAATTTATTAAAACAGATAGCAACAGCATATAAAGAAAAAAATGATTTGGTAGTTAAGCAGGCTGATGCGCTAACAAAAGGAATTGCTCAGGAAGAACTTTCATTTATGAATATTGACAGCGTTGCATTAGTAATTAATAAAACTGCTTATCAAAATCTTTTTGACAGCATTTATAAAAACACTGATACAAAGAATGGCGGCTTAAAAGGTTCTCCTAAATTTCCCATGCCGGCGGTTACAGAATTTTTATTACAATACCATTATCTCACTGGCAATAAGCAGGCATTGGAGGCTGCCAACAATACTCTTACACGAATGGCTCTTGGTGGAATGTATGACCAGGTGGGCGGAGGCTTTGCCCGTTATGCTACTGATAGTAACTGGCGCATTCCACATTTTGAAAAAATGCTTTATGATAACGGGCAATTAATAAGTCTGTATGCTCATGCTTACCAGCTTACAAAAAATGAATTTTATAAAAATATACTCACAGAAACAATTGCTTTTGTTGAAAGAGATTTGACTTCACCCGAAGGCGGCTTTTACAGTTCGCTTAATGCTGATACGGAAGATGGCGAAGGGGAATTTTATGCATGGAGTTATGATGATTTTAAAAAAATAAATAGTAACGAAACAGGAAATCTCGTTGCAGAATATTTTAATGTAATTCCTGAAGGCAACTGGGAAAAGAAAAAAAATATTTTGTTTGCTTCCGCTACACCACAGGAGTTTGCTATTATGAAAAAACAATTGCCGGGTAAATTCATTACAATGTTAAATGAAGCAAGAAAATTTTTGCTTGCGGAAAGAAATAAAAGAATCAAACCTGCAACGGATACAAAAATATTAACGGCATGGAACGCCATCATGCTGACCGGTTACACAGATGCTTATGCTGCCACAGGCAATGAAGCTTATTTGGCAAAAGCAATAACCAATGCAAAATTTCTTGAAAGAAATTTGATGAGTAAAAACGAAAGTTTGAAAAGAAATTTTAAAGATGGCAAAGCTTTCATTGAAGGATTTCTTGATGATTATGCATGGGTGGCAAAAGCATTTATAAAATTATATCAGGTAAGTTTTGATAAGCATTGGCTTTCACTGGCACAGCAGCTGGCTGATTATGCACTTGCAAATTTTTATGACACCAAAACAGGAATGTTTTATTACACAGCTGCCAGTTCATCTAACCTTGTAGTTAGGAAAATGGAAATAGCTGACAATGCAATTCCATCTTCCAACGCAATAATGGCCGGTGTACTTAATGAACTTGGAGTTTATTTTGATAACAAAGATTATACAGATAAAAGCAAAAAAATGTTTTCATTAGTGGCAGAAAAAATAAGTGCCATGCCATCTTACTATGCCCAATGGTGTTTGCTGGAAGGTTTATTTTCTCATGGCACTTATGAAGTAGCGCTAATGGGAAAAGATGCGCATAAAAAAAACATGGAATTGCAGAGGAATTATTTACCCAACTGTTTTTTCATGGGTGAAACTGATGAAGAGAACCTGCCATTGCTGGAAGATAAGTTGCCCGAAAACAAAACATTGATATATGTGTGTACTAATAAAGTATGTAAGTTGCCTGTTGAAGATGCAGGCAGAGCTTTAGAGCAGATAAAATAAGCAGGAAGGAAGAATGAATTTTTATACTTCCTCTTTTATTGATAAGAAATTTAACTATAAAAAAAGAAACACAAAAATGCTACTGCTGGGAATAGATATTGGCACTTCTTCAATCAAAGTTTCTGTGGTGGACGCAGATACGCAACATTGTATTGCGGCTGCACAATTTCCTGAAACGGAATCGGAAATAATTGCATTGAAACCCGGTTGGGCAGAACAGGACCCCGCCATGTGGTGGCAGCATGTTCAGCAGGCAATTTTAAAAGTAAACGCATTAAAAAAATATAATCCGCAGGAAATTGCTGCTATTGGAATTTCTTACCAGATGCATGGGTTAGTTTGTTTGGATAAAAACAAAAACGTTGTGCGCAACAGCATTATCTGGTGTGATAGCCGGGCTGTTGAAATTGGCAACAAAGCATTTGATACAATTGGTCACGCAAAATGTCTGAAACATTTATTAAACTCTCCGGGAAATTTTACGGCCAGTAAACTGGCCTGGGTAAAAGAAAATGAACCGGAAGTATTTAATAAGATTGATAAGATAATGCTGCCCGGAGATTATATCGCCATGATGTTAACCGGAAATATCACCACAACTATTTCCGCATTATCCGAAGGAGTGTTCTGGGATTTTATAAATAATGAATTATCCAAAGATGTTTTTAATCATTATGGATTTGATGCAGCAATTATTCCTGCAATTAATAATGTATTTACTGAACATGGGAAGTTGAAAAAAGAAATAGCAATTTATTTATCATTGAAAGAAGGAATACCTGTTACTTACAAAGCCGGCGACCAACCCAACAACGCCTTATCACTAAATGTGCTGGAACCGGGTGAAGTGGCCGCTACTGCAGGAACCAGCGGAGTTATTTACGGCGTAAGTGATCAGCTTACTTTTGATCCGCTTTCACGAATCAATACATTTGCTCATGTAAACTACAAAGCTCCCTCTCCCGTAATTGCGAGCAAGGCGAAGCAAGCAGAGGGCAGGGGTGAGGCCCGGACCGGCGTATTACTTTGTATAAATGGCACCGGCATATTATACCGATGGATGAAAAACATGACGGGTAATTTATCTTCTTATAAACAAATGAATGATGAAGCAGCTAAAATTAATATTGGCAGTGATGGTGTAATGGTGTTGCCATTTGGCAATGGCGCTGAAAGAATATTTGAAAACAAAATACCCGGCGCACATATTTGCAATCTTGATTTAAATAAACATAGTTCGGCACATCTTTACCGTGCTGCACAGGAAGGCATTGCTTTTGCTTTTCGATATGGTCTCGATATTATGAAGGAGAATGGAATGAATCCGCAAATCATCCGTGCAGGTAAAGCCAATATGTTTTTAAGCGAAGTGTTTACAGATAGTTTTGTAAATACATTAAACACACCGGTACAACTTTTTAATTGCGATGGCAGTGTTGGTGCAGCAATAGGAGCAGGAATAGGTGCAGGTGTTTTTTCAAACTATAAAGAAGCGTTTAATAATTTTAAAGCAGTAAAAATTATTGAGCCGGGTGAAACGGTAAATCAATACAATGAACTTTATGAAAGCTGGAAAAACAGTTTACAAAAACATATTAACTAAACAATAAAAATAAACATCATGGCAGTTATAACCGGAGACAAAGAATTTTTTACTGGAATACCACAAATTAAATACGAAGGATTAGAAAGTAACAACCCATTAGCCTACCGCTGGTACGATGAAAATAAAATGATTGCTGGTAAAAGCATGAAAGATCTTTTGCGTTTTGCCTGTGCTTACTGGCATAGCTTCTGTGGCAATGGCGCCGATCCGTTTGGCGCACCTACACATCCGCATCCCTGGGATGTAAAATCCGATGCAGTAGAAAGAGCAAAAGATAAAGCCGATGCTGCATTTGAATTTATTACCAAACTTGGTTTGCCTTATTATTGTTTTCATGATGTGGATGCAGTGGATTATACAAATGATGTAAATGATAACGACAACAGGTTAAAAGCTATCACTGCTTATTTAAAAGAAAAACAAAATGCAAGCGGCGTGAAGTTACTGTGGGGTACTGCCAATTTATTTTCTAATCCAAGATATATGAATGGCGCTGCCACCAATCCTGATTTTCATGTACTGGCACATGCGGGTGCACAGGTAAAAGCTGCATTGGATGCAACGATAGAACTGGGTGGTGAAAATTATGTGTTTTGGGGAGGACGTGAAGGTTATATGAGTTTGCTGAATACGAATATGAAAAAAGAAAAAGAACATCTGGCAAAATTTTTACACACAGCAAAAGATTATGCAAGACGAAATGGTTTTAAAGGAACATTTTTTATAGAACCCAAACCCTGCGAACCAAGCAAACATCAATACGATTATGATTGCGAAACGGTAATTGGTTTTTTACGCCAGTATGATTTGCTGAATGATTTTAAATTAAATATTGAAGTAAATCATGCTACACTTGCAGGCCACACATTTACACATGAATTACAAGTGGCAGCCGATGCAGGTATGCTTGGAAGCATGGATGCCAACCGCGGCGATTATCAGAATGGCTGGGATACCGATCAATTTCCCAATGACATTAATGAACTGACAGAAGCAATGATGGTGATATTGGAAGCAGGCGGATTTAAAGGTGGCGGTATTAACTTCGATGCAAAGATTCGGCGCAACTCAACAGATGCAGCAGATTTATTTCATGCACATATTGGCGGCATAGATACGTTTGCAAGGGCATTGATAACTGCTGACACTCTTTTACAAAAATCGGATTACAAAAAAATAAGAGCAGAAAGATATTCTTCTTACGACAGTGAAAAAGGAAAAGAATTTGAAGAAGGAAAACTATCTTTAGAAAACCTAAGAACCTTCGCTATAGAAAATGGTGAGCCTGCTGTAACAAGCGGCAAACAGGAATACATGGAAAATATCATCAACAGATTTATTTAAACAAATATCACAGATTAAAATCAACTATTATGGAAGAAAAATTTCTCGGCACAGTAGATTGGATTTTTGTAATCCTGTATTTATTGGTTATCGCCGGCATTTCTATCTGGTCAATAAGAAAAAGTAAAGAATCTGCATCAGACTATTTTCTGGCGAATAGAAATCTTGGCTGGTGGGTAATTGGTGCATCTATACTTGCATCCAATGTTGGGTCGGAACATATAGTGGGACTTGCAGGCTCAGCAGCAAATTCAGGAACTGTACTCGGACATTATGAGTTACATTCTTATATCGTTTTGATATTAGGATGGGTGTTTGTTCCTTTTTATATGCGCAGTATGGTTTATACCATGCCTGAATTTTTAGAAAGAAGATTTAATCCGCAATCAAGAAGATTATTATCCATCATTCAATTATTAAGTTATATAATCACCAAGGCATCTGTTACCATTTTTGCCGGAGCCTTAGTGTTTAATCAATTTCTTGGAGTTGATTTCTGGACGGGTGCAATTATTCTTGTAGTAGTAACAGGCGTATATACAGTAATGGGCGGCTTACATGCAGTCATGTACACCGAGGCTATCCAGGCAATCGTTTTATTATTTGGTTCAGCGGTTTTATTATTTTTTGGATTAAAAGAAGTTGGGGGTTGGGATAATCTGATGTCAACCTTGCCAAAAGAAAAACTGAATATGTTTCCACCGTTAAATGATCCGGAGTTTCCGTGGCTGGGCATATTAATAGCATCGCCGATTGTTGGTTTATGGTACTGGTGTACAGATCAGCATATCGTACAGCGTTGTCTTGCTGCAAGAGATGAAAAGCAGGCAAGAAGAGGAACCATCTTCGCTGCGTTTTTAAAATTATTACCATTCTTTATTTTTCTTATACCGGGATTGATTGCTTACAAAATGTATTCAGAAGGAAACTTAACACTTCCACTAAATGCAGATGGTACCGCAGATTTTAATGCAGCCTTCCCGGCATTAGTAAAAGAAATAATGCCATTAGGTTTAAGAGGTTTGCTTGCAGGTGGTTTGCTTGCAGCATTGATGAGCTCACTGGCATCTGTTTACAATGCATGCTCCACTTTATACACGATGGATATTTATAAAAAGCAAAAACCAAATGCATCAGAAAAAGAATTGGTAAGAGTGGGGCGTATTGCCACCGTAGTCATTGTATTATTAGGTATGGCATGGATACCCATGATGGGCAAAATAGATTCAGGCTTGTATAATTATCTGCAAAGTGTACAATCTTATTTAGCCCCGCCGATAGCCGCCGTATTTTTATTGGGTGTATTCTTTAAACGCCTTAATGGAAAAGGTGCATACACCGCAATGGTAGTTGGATTTATATTAGGTGTGTTGAAACTCACCATGCAAATGTTTAAAGATGAGTTACCTGCAGATAGCTTGTTCTACGACTTTGCAACAATCAATTTCCTTTATTTCTGTATCTATTTATTCTTTTTCTCAATAGCAATAATGGTCATAGTAAGTTTAATGACTCCGAAACCAAGTGATGAACAAATCAGCGGATTAACTTTTGCAACAACAGTATCAGGCGACAGAGCTGCCAGCCGTGCAAGCTGGAATAAAGTAGATGTTATTCTTTCATTGATTGTGGTTGCAATAATTGTTGCGGTGTTCGTTTATTTCTCTCCATTGGGAGTGGCCGGATAGAAAAATATTTTTTGGAACCGGCAGATGAACCCTGATTGTCTATAGACTTTTTCGAAGATAGTCCCTTACGACAATCAATCCCGACATTTCGGAAATCTATTCATCTGCCGGATTTTGATTTAGCATCGTAACTTGTACTAATTTTTTTTATTATTTGTTATTGTTTCAAAACCAAAAACATCTTCATCATGTTAATGCATCAAACCATGCGGTGGTACGGGCCCAATGACCCGGTAAGTTTATCCGATATACGCCAGGCGGGCTGTGAAGGTGTGGTAAC
>JANOJO010000390.1:0-1564 GCA_031418795.1 Bacteroidota bacterium
CCAATCCATACGGACAACCAAATAACCCGGATGTTCCAAATGGCACATTTATAAGAAGGATTACTTATCCTACTTCTGAACTTTCTGTTAATACAGCTAATGTAAATGCTGCAATAACAGCACAGGGTGCAGACAAACTAAGTACAAGAGTATGGTGGGATAAACCTTAAATATTTTTTTAAACCGCAGTAGTTTTTACATAAGCATAAGACCTTTTGTTTCTACATCGGGTCTTTTTTTCCTATTACTGATTAATAACGAAATTCGTAACAAACACAATCAACCATTAACTTTCTGCATTGTATCGTTCATGAGGTTGTTATAAACATTCTATCATGAGTAAAAAATTAAGAAGCCAGGATTGGTTTGGCAAAAAAGATAAAGACGGAATTATTTACAGAAGCTGGATGAAAAACCAGGGCATGCCAACAGATATGTTTGATGGCCGCCCCGTGATTGGAATCTGTAATACATTCAGCGAACTTACTCCTTGCAATGCCCATTTCAGAGATTTTGCTGAACGAATAAAACGTGGCGTACTGGAAGCAGGTGGTTTTCCTGTTGAGTTTCCGATTATGAGCCTGGGTGAAACATTGCTGAAACCAACGGCCATGCTTTTCAGAAATCTTGCAAGCATGGATGCAGAAGAATCCATTCGTGGCAACCCGATTGATGGTGTAGTGCTGATGACGGGTTGTGATAAAACAACTCCATCAACAGTTATGGGAGCAGCCAGTGTTGGATTGCCAACAATAGTTGTACCCGGCGGCCCGATGCTGAATGGAAGGTATAAAGGACAAACCATTGGCTCGGGTACTCATGTCTGGAAATTTGATGAAGACATGAAGATGGGAAAGATGACGCAGGAAGATTGTGAGTTTGCAGAAAGTTGTATGAGCCGCAGCATCGGGCATTGTATGACGATGGGTACCGCATCTACAATGGCTTGCATGGTGGAATCACTGGGACTGACATTATCCGGTGCATCTGCAATACCCGCTGCAGATTCAAGAAAAAAAGTAATGGCACAGCTAAGCGGAAGACGAATTGTGGAAATGGTAAAAGAAAATTTAACCATTGATAAAATATTAACCAGAGAAGCTTTTGAAAATGCTATTAAAGTAAATGCAGCAGTTGGTGGTTCTTCCAATTTCATTATTCATTTAACAGCTATTGCAGGCAGAATTGGAGTTGATTTAAAATTAGAAGACTTTGATACACTCGGAAGTAAGATTCCATTGCTGTTAAATTTAATGCCATCAGGAAAATACCTGATGGAAGATTTTTATTATGCAGGCGGCCTGCCTGTAATTTTAAATGAATTAAAAAATCATTTGCATAAAAATGTTGTTACAGTTACTGGAAAAAATCATCATGATAATATTTCGGGAAATACAACTTGCTATAATGAAGATGTAATTGCCACTTATGAAAAGCCAGTTCAGTTCGAAGCAGGTTGCATTGTTGTAAAAGGTAATCTTGCATTGAATGGCGCTGTAATGAAACCGTCTGCCGCCACACCTGCATTGATGAAACATAAAGGAAGGGCTGTTGTATTTGAAAG
>JANOJO010000391.1:0-1785 GCA_031418795.1 Bacteroidota bacterium
CTATTTAACTGTTTCCCTATCTGCCATACTGTAAATTAATCCATCACTGATTGACTGGGTACTGATAACTAGTTTATCCTTATTTAAAAGCTGTAACAAAAAGTAATGGATTAGTATGCCCGGCAAAATTGTATTCAATCGTTTAGGATCCATGCCGGGAATTTTCTTTTGTTCATTTTCAGTAGCCGATTTCAATTCGTTTATTATTGATGCAAGCCTTTTTATGGGTATTTTCAAATTTACCAAGTGATCAAAATTCCAGTTCTTATCTTTTTTATAAATATACCCTGCAGTGAAAATGGATCCCCCTAATGAGAATACCTGATTAATACCTTCCGTAGAAAAGTTGACTTTTTTATTGAATTCTCCAGTAATCAGTTGCCTGATCTTATCTATAGCGGAATCAATGTTATTCTTGCCTTTGAAATAATTAATATACAAATTCACTGCCCCAAAATCAAACAAGACAAGCCGGTCTCCATGCAGTAAATGAAATCCCAATTCGGTGCTACCACCTCCGCCATTTATACAGGCAAAACTTGCTTGATCATTATTATCCATCCACACAGCCAATAATGTCAGCCTGGCTTCTTCTTCTCCGGAAATAACATGAACATCAAAATCCGTATTTGAATTAATAAGATTCCTAATCTCTGATTGATTACCAGCAACACGCAAGGCATGTGTGGCTATGCATTTATATTCATCAACCTTCTTCTCTTTCAATATTTTGCTTATCTCTTTTAGTGCAGTATAACATTCTGGCAGAGCAGATGTATCAATAATTTCATTGACCATGTTATGGACAAGGCAGGATGGAAAATCTTTATACAAGACCTGTTCAAATTTTCGGGTGTTTGTAAAATCAGTGATTTTTATCTTGATGGTATTGGTGCCAACATCAATTGCTGCGAATCTTTTTGCCATACAGATTTACTCTTTTTCTTTTTCCTTAGTCACAAGCCCAATCATTTTTACTACCCATCTTTCACTAAACCCTGCGACAAACGAAAATACAATAAATGTTACAGGGGATTTAAGAATGGCATTAGAGTATTGGTCACTTAAAAAATTAGACTTAAAAAGCACTAAGACAATAATAGCCGCAGACGCTCCAATAACAAACCGAAAAGTAGTGACGGTCATACTTTGAAGTTGTTCCGGAATCTTGCTCAATTCCGGATTAAATGAAAAAAGAGTTTTCGCAAAACTGAACCCGGCACCGAGAGCCCCAAATATTACAGATATAATAAGGCCCTTGGAAAAATTTTCTCCTTCAATTGTTTTAGGATCGGTAATATCCCAATAATAAGAAAGAGTAAGAATTCCAGCAAGAATCAATACCATTGCCAATGTCAAAATATTTACATTTACTTTATGTAAACTCATTCTATGATTAATAGTTATGTAATAGTCGTTTCTCACCGAAATAGCCTTTAATATTTCATCTGGCGAAACTGAATATAATCGTTCACCACATAAATTCCCTAAGAGTAATTTGATTTGATTTTGTCTCCATTTACTGCTAAATTTTTCAGATTCGATTAATAACATTTTGGCTTTTATTTGCCGCTGTGTCTCATTCATTAATTTGACAATAATTTGCTCAGTATTAAAAAAACAACCCCAGCTTTTCTCAAATTCACAATTTTCTGCAAAACTTTTGGCATCATTTAATGCTTTGATAGCTTCGTTCCTGCTTATTTCATTCCCCCTCCAATCAAAGTTTTCAGCTTCATTTCTCAATGCCATGATTTCTCTAAGTAATCTTTCCTTCCTGACTCT
>JANOJO010000392.1:0-1752 GCA_031418795.1 Bacteroidota bacterium
GTTAAATACTGCGACAGCTCAGCAAAACTGATTTCACCTGCACGATAAGCCAATGATGCTGCCTTGATAATTTCTTCTGCCTGTTTTAATCCGGTTGTTTCATAAAATGATAACATGTTTTTATTTTTATTTACTTCCTGCTGCATTTGCAATTGATGGTTGTTTAAAAATTGCCTGTCGTAATTATATTGCTTTTGCTGCACTGCCATATCTGCCTGTGCTACTTTTACTTTATTACGGTAAGCAGTGGTCCCAAACAACGGGAATGATGCTGCAACAGAAAAACCAGTGAATGGGTCATTTGCGCCCCATAATCTTTGAGTGAAGAAACGTCCGGAGAACTCCGGTTTGTTTTCATTCCTAACCACTCCAATTCCCGCATTGGCAATATTTATGTTACTTGATTGTAAAACCAGCAGCGGATGTGTATTGTCAGCGGATACAACAGGCATTGATAATTTTTCCAATGGAGATACTAATGGTAATAATGCATCTGTTGTATTCAGCAATTGCATTAATGACTGTTGCTGGATTTGTACATCATTACTCAATTGTTGAAGTAACGATTGAAGTTCCATCATCCGCACATTGGCTGCAATACTGTCTAAGCCGGGACTGTCGCCTGTTTTAACTTTTAATCTTGCCGCTTCATTCAGCGATTGGTAAATACTGTCCAGGCGATGAAATAATTTTTGCTTATCCTGCAAATACCAAAGTTGGTAATAGACAATACGTACATCTCTTTTTATATCTGCATCAAGTGCGGCCGTATTGGCCTGGTAATATTTCAATTGTTCATTGTACAGGTTCTTCTGTGCTTTGTACAAACCCGGCCATGCAATATTTTGTGATACGCCAATTTTTAAAATGCCTTTGTTATCGCTGGGGCGAAAGTCTTCGTTTTCTGCAAATACACCAGTCTTTGGTAATGTTGTTGCTGTTTTGATTTGTATTTTACCCTTATTGATTTGCTGGTTGTTTACTTCATATAAAAGATTATTCTTCGCCATGCTGATAGCTTCATCAATAGCTATTCTTTTCACAGCAGGTTGTTGTGCATTTGATTTATTTGATAATCCCAGTAAAAAAATACCTGCTATAATAATTGATACAGGTTTCATGTTCGGTTTTCTTTTCGATGAAAAAATTATGTAGAGTAATGGCAGTACTATTAAAGTTAAGAATGTGGAAGATAACAATCCGCCTATTACAACTGTTGCCAAAGGTTTTTGTACTTCGGCTCCGGCTCCCATAGATAATGCCATTGGGATAAAACCCAACGCTGCTACGGAAGCAGTCATTATAACCGGACGCAATCGCATTTTAGTTCCTTCCAGTACTCTTTGCATTGCATCTTTCATTCCTTCTTTTTCCAATTGATTAAAAGTGCTGATTAACACAATACCATTTAAAACAGCCACACCAAACAATGCAATGAAACCAATACCTGCGGAAATACTGAATGGCATTCCTCTTAACAACAAAGCAAACACTCCGCCAATAGCACTCATGGGAATTGCTGTAAAAATTAATGTGGCCTCTTTTAAAGAACGAAAGGCCAGGTAAAGTAAAAAGAATATCAATAACAATGCTAAGGGCACTACAATCATTAATCGGGCAGATGCTTTCTGCAGATTTTCAAAAGTGCCGCCGTAGGTGTAATAATAACCGGCAGGCAGTTTTATTTTTTCATTCATTTTTTGTTGCGCTTCTTTTACCACACTGGCCACATCACGGCCGGTTACATTAAAG
>JANOJO010000393.1:0-2514 GCA_031418795.1 Bacteroidota bacterium
TGCATGATGGCAGAGCAAAAACTATTGAAGAAGCCATTTTGCTGCATGGTGGTGAAGCTGCACAAAGCAGGAATAATTTTCAGCAATTAACAACAGAAGAAAAAAACAAGCTTATAAAATTTTTAGAATCACTTTGATAAAATGGACAGGAGAAAATTTATTAAAAATAGTTGTGTCGCTTGTATTTCTGCTTCTGCATTCACCAGTTTAGTTTCATCCTGTACTTCCACCCGCTACATCAGCGGTGCATTGGGAAAGGATGGACTGACAATAGATGCAAAAGAATTTATCAGTAAGCAGAAAAATAAAAATGTTTACCTGCCATTTATTATTGTACGAAACGAAGCGCTTCAATATCCTGTTTGCATTTATCGCTTCAGCGAAAATGATTATGCTGCTTTATGGATGCAGTGTACACACCAGGGAACTGAACTGCAGGCATCGGGTGATCGTCTTCAATGTCCTGCACATGGAAGTGAGTTTGATAATAAAGGCGCAATAAAAACTGGCCCGGCAGATAAAGCTTTGCGGAGTTTCCCGATAACGGTTACAAATAATCAACTTTTTATTGACTTGAGAGCAATATGAAAAGAAAATATTTACTTCTGTTATTAGTATTTATGCTGAATGAGACTTTGATGGCTCAGATTGATCCTGCATTATTGCGACGTGTACAAAAAGATACAACTGCCGCCCAGATGAATATGGATGCAGTTTATAACCGCCCTTTTTTGCAGGTAGGTAAATTACCCGTGGCATTGGGCGGATATGCAGAAGCAAACTACCAGTATTTGCAGGAAAACGGTATAAGTGAAGGGCATCAGTTTCAAATGCGTCGAATGACATTATTTGTTTCTTCATCAATTGCCAACAGGATAAAATTTTTAAGTGAAATAGAATTTGAAGATGGTACCAAAGAAATTAATATTGAATTTGCTTCAGTTGATTTTGAATTTAATCCATTATTCAATCTACGCGGCGGTGTGGTAATGAATCCGATTGGCGCTTTTAATCAGAATCACGATGGACCTAAATGGGAATTTGTTGACCGGCCCATCTCGGCTACCCAAATGTTGCCCGCTACTTTCAGCAATGTGGGATTTGGTTTGTATGGAAAAAAATTTAATAAAGACTGGGCATTTGCTTATGAGGCGTATTTAACCAATGGTTTTGACGACAGGATTATTGCCAATGCTGAGAACAAAACTTTTTTACCTGCTGCTAAAGAAAATCCTGATCGTTTTGAAGAGAGTTCTAACGGCAGCCCGTTGCTTACCGGAAAATTTGCAATAAGAAATAATAAGATTGGCGAGTTAGGTTTGTCGTATATGGGTGGAGTGTATAATAAATACAAAGAAGACGGATTAATCCTGGATAAAAAAAGAAGAGTAAATGTTTTTGCGCTTGATTTTAACACCACACTTTCAAAATTGAAAACATTTATTAATACAGAATGGGCATGGGTAAATGTGGATGTGCCGGATACATACACCGAACAATTTGGTGAAAAACAGCAGGGAGGATTTATTGATTTTGTTCAACCTGTTTTTTCAAAAACAGTTTTGGGCTTTGAAAAATCAGTAATCAATGCGGCATTAAGATTGGAATATGTTGACTGGAACAAAGGGAAATTTCAATCTACAGGCGGTAATATAAGTGATGATATATTTTCAATCGTTCCAGCAATCAGCTGGCGGCCAACGGCACAAACAGTATTACGTTTCAATTATCGTTATAACTGGCAGAAAGATATTCTTGGTAACCCACCATCAAAGCTTGCAGGATTTCAATTTGGATTTTCAACTTATTTCTAAAAAATTATTTGCCTATTCTGCGCCCCAACAGCAATTTGAAGATGCGCTGATTTGAATTTTCAGTAAGGCCAAAAAGAAAACCACCCTGAATTTCCCACATTGGATGAAGATATAAATCGATAATCGGGCCAAGAAGATGTTCCTGCATTTTAAGCGGCTGTATATTTCTGAATTCACCCAGGCTGCCATAATATTCAATTCCAAATCCAACTTTTTGCTGCATGGTATATACAGTTTTAAACTGTGGTGAAAATCCAATTCCCTTTTCATCTCCACTGATTACAAAATCAATATTCGGATTAAACGAAAAATACCAGTCACCAAAAGTTTTGTCTATGATGGGTCTTACTTCACCCTGCCATACATAGTTACTGTTCCGGAAAATTGGAAATGGAATGTTGGCGCAAGTCTCTCTGCAGAGTTTGGTTTCTTTCGCCCAACCGATACCAGTAAATATGTATGGCAGGGTGAAGTAAGACCCATCATAGATAAAACTTTTGGTGACTGGTATTTTTCTTTTAATCCCAATATTGATTTTGTAATCAGTGGAGATGAAAAAGGAATTGGATTTTCACCACAGTTTAAAACTGTATATACCATGCAGCAAAAAGTTGGATTTGGAATTGAATATTATGGCAGCCTGGGTGAGTTCAGAAATATACAGCCGCTTAAAATGCAGGAACATCTTCTTGGCCCGATT
>JANOJO010000394.1:0-2820 GCA_031418795.1 Bacteroidota bacterium
AAATGCTTCACCACTGGTAGCGCCATATAATGCTACGTTTCCAATGATGATATTTTCTTCAGGAATATAACTTGCATCTTTTGGTGGGTATACAATCAACCTTGCACCGCTCAACCCCTTTCCAAAATAATCATTGGCATCACCTTCCAGTTCCAGTGTAACGCCATGTGTATTGAAAGCAGCAAAACTTTGTCCTGCTGTACCGGTGAATTTGAAATGAATGGTGTTATCGGGCAATCCTGCACCGCGGTGAACTTTTGTTATCTCGTTTGATAAAATAGTTCCAACAGTTCTGTCCGTATTTTTAATATCAAACTCAGCAAATACTTTTTCTTTATTTTCTATCGCAGGTTTTGCAGCTTCAATTAATTTCCAATCCAGCACTTCTGCCAAACCATGATCCTGCTCTTCCGCACAATACAACGGCATGTATGGTGATGATGGCTCTTTATATAATATCGGGGAAAGATCAAGCTTGCTGAATTTCCAGTGATTGATATTTTCTCTTACCTGCAAACAATCCACCTGTCCAACCATTTCATTCACGGTTTTAAATCCAAGCTCAGCCATGATCTCTCTCAGCTCCTGCACCATGAATCTGAAAAAGTTCACCACATGGTCTGCATCGCCGGTAAATCTTTTTCTCAATTCAGGATCCTGTGTAGCCACACCGACGGGACATGTATTCAAATGACATACACGCATCATGATACAACCTTCCACAACAAGAGCAGCAGTTGCAACGCCCCATTCTTCCGCGCCGAGTAATGCAGCAATCGCAATGTCTCTTCCTGTTTTCATCTGACCATCTGCCTGCACAACAACACGGCTGCGTAATTTATTTTTTACTAATGTCTGATGTGTTTCTGCCAAACCTAATTCCCATGGAAGACCCGCATGTTTGATAGATGAAACAGGTGATGCACCCGTGCCACCATCATGCCCGCTTATCAATACAACATCTGCTTTTGCTTTTGTAACACCGGCAGCAATGGTGCCCACACCGGCTTTACTTACCAGCTTAACATTTATTCTTGCAGCACGGTTTGCATTTTTTAAATCAAAAATCAACTGTGCCAAATCTTCAATTGAATAAATATCATGATGGGGTGGGGGAGAAATTAATCCAACTCCCGGTGTGCTATGTCTTGTTTTACCAATCCACTCATCTACTTTATGACCGGGCAACTGTCCACCTTCGCCGGGCTTGGCACCCTGCGCCATTTTTATCTGCAGTTCATCTGCCTCTGTTAAGTACAAACTGGTAACACCAAATCTTGCACTTGCAACCTGCTTGATGGCACTGCGCATACTATCACCATTTGGTAATACATCATAACGTCTTTCATCTTCACCGCCTTCACCGGTATTGCTTTTACCACCGAGGCGGTTCATAGCTATTGCCAGTGTTGTATGTGCTTCCCATGAAATAGAACCAAAACTCATAGCGCCGGTAGCAAAACGTTTGAAAATGTTTTCAGCCGGCTCCACTTCATCAATAGAAAGCGAAGGACGGTTGCGTTTAAATTCAAACATGCTTCTCAGCGTTGCTGCTTTTTCACTCTGGTCGTTTACATGCTTGCTGTATTTTTTAAATGTTGCATAGTCATTCATCTTCGTTGAATACTGCAACAAATGAATCGTAGTCGGATTGAATAAATGAAATTCACCCTTGCGTTTCCACTGGTAAATGCCACCAACGGGCAAACGGTCAACAGGTATTTCTTTTTTGCTGAATGCGAAATAGTGTTTTACCAACGCTTCTCTTGCTATTTCTTCAAGGCCCATGCCCTGTATGCGGCTAACGGCGCCGGTAAAATATTTATCAACTACTTCCTGGTTCAATCCGAGTATCTCCATGATCTGCGCACCCTGGTATGATTGCAAAGTAGAGATACCCATTTTTGAAAACACTTTCAGCAATCCATCACAAACAGCTTTGATATAATTATTGCGAAGCTCATCCCATTTTAATTCTGTTTGCAAACTTCCATTGGCTTTCATATTTCTTATAGATGCCAGTGCGAGATAGGGATTGATAGCCGTAGCGCCGAATGAAAGCAGGCATGCAAAATGATGCACTTCCCAAACATCACCTGCTTCTACTACAATACCAACCTGTCCACGCAAACCTTTTTTAATTAAGTGATGATGCACCGCAGCAGTTGCAAGTAAGGAAGGAATTGTTGCATGTTCACTATCCACTGCACGGTCGCAGAGGATCAATACTTCAAAACCATCATGCACGGCATCTTCTGCATAGCGGCATAAACGTTCCAAACCTTTTTTCAATGAATCAGGTTTGCCATCGGCACGGAAATAGGTTTGCAATGTTTTTGCCTGGAAGATCCCGGTATCAATACTTCTTATCTTTTCCAATTCTTTACTCGTAAGCACCGGCTGCTTCAATGCCACGGTATGACAGTGCATCGGATCTTCATCTAATAAATTTCCATTGTTACCAACAAAAGTTGCAAGACTCATCACTAAGCTCTCACGAATAGGATCAATAGGAGGATTGGTAACCTGCGCAAATAATTGTTTGAAGTAAGAAGTTAAATGCTGCGGCTGATCGCTCAGTACCGCCAGCGGAATATCCGTACCCATGGAACCAACAGGTTCTTTACCATCCAGCGCCATTGGTTTTAATAATGTATCAATATCTTCTGTACTGTAACCAAATGCTTTTTGATATTTTAAAACCGACTCATCAGTAAGATGTGAGAAGGTAACTCTTGGCTCCGGCAATTCTTCCAAACGGATTTTATATTGATTCAGCCAGTCGCCATATGTTTTTTGAGAACAGATTTTTTGTTTCAG
>JANOJO010000395.1:0-2271 GCA_031418795.1 Bacteroidota bacterium
CTTTCGAAGGCTGTTATTTTTATGTGTAATGTTTACCATTTTTTGTTGTTTATTCAGTTGCCTCACAACTCCCCCTTCGGGGGATTTAGGGGGCTATTATTCTTGTGTTTATTCAGTTGGTTCACAACTCCCCCTTAGGGGGATTTAGGGGGCATACCTTTTCATCTCCCTCTCCACATCCCGTTTTTTAATCGTTTCCCGTTTGTCATGAAGTTTTTTTCCTTTGCCAAGTCCTATCTCAACCTTAGCCAGGTTTTTTTCACTAAAAAAAATGCGGAGTGGAATCAGCGTGTATCCTTTCTCTTTTAATTTTCCTGCTATTTTTTTTAATTCTCTTTTCTGCAAAAGCAATTTTCTTTCCCTTAAAGGATCATGATTATTTACCGTACCATGTGTGTATTCAGCAATATGAAGACTTTTAATCCAGAGTTCGCCTTTATTTAGAATGCAATAACTATCATTAAAACTTGCCCTGCCTGCTCTTAATGATTTTACTTCCGTCCCGGTCAACATCATGCCCGCAACGTATTTGTCGTCGAAAAAATATTCGTGAAAAGCAGAGCGGTTTTTGATTTCCATTATAACAAAAATAAGTGCAATTATACCGCCGCTAAAGAGTTTTAATTCTTAAACAATCCAAGCACCGTCGCCAGTTTATCTTTCAATTCTTTCCTGGGTACAATAAAATCGAGAAAGCCATGCTCAAGGATAAATTCACTGCGTTGAAATCCTGGGGGCAAATCTTTTTTAATAGTTTCTTTAATAACTCTTGGCCCTGCAAAACCAATCAATGCTCCCGGCTCTGCAATATTCAAATCGCCCAGCATACCAAAGCTGGCAGAGATGCCGCCGAATGTAGGATCAGTAAGTAAGGAGATATAAGGAAGTTTTGCATCGCTAAGTTGTGAAAGCTTGCCGCTTGTTTTAGCAAGCTGCATCAGGGAAAAAGCACTTTCCATCATCCGGGCGCCACCACTTTTTGAAATTACCATATACGGCATTTTGTTTTCAATACAATAATCTACCGCTCTTGAAAATTTTTCGCCCATCACACTGCCCAGGCTGCCGCCGATGAATTCAAAATCCATACAGGAAATCACAAGTTCATGACCACCTACTTTACCAACCGATACCCGCATAGAATCTTTCATATCGGTTTTATTCCAAATTTCTTCTAATCTTTTTTTATAAGGTTTCAGGTCAGTAAATTCAAGATAGTCTTTGCTGCGTATGCCCTCAAACAACTCAACATATTTATCATCATCAAAAAGTATGGAGTAATATTCGCCGCTGCCAATGCGGTGGTGATAATTGCATTTGGGACAAACAAAAAGATTTTCTTTCAGTTCGGTGGAGGTGCAGATAAAATTGCATTCAGGGCATTTGGACCACAAACCTTCAGGAGTTTCCTTCTTATCTTTTGTACTGGTAAGAATTCCTTTCCGTATCCGTTTAAACCAACTCGACTTCGTCGCTTCCCTTCCTTCCTCGCCAGTCAGGTTTGCGTCAAAATCTTCTACGGGTTTTGCCATGAAAAAAGTTTTGAGTGATTACAAATATAGGAAGGTTAGGTTTAAGCCTCCTGATGACAAAATCGGTGAGGGCTTTGTGAAATTTTTTTAATAAAAAGTTTGATCTACCGATGATGCAACTATGTATTTATTTTACCACATCGGCACACCTGCCTGCCGGCCGGCAGTTGTGCCGATGTGGTTCCATTTTAAAGTTGTTATATGCGGAAAGTCATTGTAATTAAAAAAATTACGCATTTCTATTTATACAATTCAAATCTTCAAAAGCAACTTCTAATCTTTTAATAAATGCTTCCTCACCCTTACGCAGCCACACACGGGGATCGTAATGTTTTTTATTTGGTTTGTCTTCTCCTTCGGGATTGCCAAGCTGGCCCTGCAGGTAGCCTTCATACTTTTTATAATTATGTAGTACACCTTCCCAAAATGCCCATTGCAAATCAGTATCAATATTCATTTTGATTGCGCCGTATCCAATGGCTTCCCGTATCTGGTGCTGAGGTGATCCACTGCCACCATGAAAAACAAAATACACCGGCTTTGGTCCGGTCTTCAATTCTTTTTCAATATACACCTGGCTGTTATTTAAAATTTCCGGACGCAACTCTACATTACCCGGTTTATAAACGCCATGCACATTACCAAAAGCTGCGGCAACTGTAAACATATTTCCAACTTTACTCAATTCTTTAAATGAGTAAGCCACATCTGCAGGCTGCGTATAAAGTTTTGAATTTTC
>JANOJO010000396.1:0-5630 GCA_031418795.1 Bacteroidota bacterium
ACACAATCATTTACTGTAAATGGTTCTGTGCCGCTTGCAAATTTTAATGTACAAAGTGCAAATACACTTTGCAGCAACCGCGATGTTTCTATCACGGATATTTCTACCGTTGACTTTGGCGGTATTGTAAAAACAGAAATCTTCTGGGACTGGACAAATGATCCAACAAATAAAATAACTGACGACTTACCTTCTCCAGGAAAAATTTATATGCATACTTATCCTGAGTTTGGATCACCTGCAACAAGAACTTATACCATAAGAATGATTTCTTATTCAGGAATAAATTGTTTGAATGTAATTACAAAAACAATTACTGTACTTGCCACGCCAACTGTTCGTTTTGATCCCATCACTGAGGTTTGCAGTAATACACCTTCATTTCAATTGACACAGGCTGGCATTACAAATGTATTACCAGGAACAGGTGTATTCACAGGCACAGGAGTTTCAGCAAATGGATTATTCAATCCAAATACTGCAGGAGCAGGCGCACATATTTTGCGATACACATTTACAGGCGCTAATACCTGTTCTAATTTTCTTGAACAAACAATTACTGTAAATCCAACACCGGTAGCAAATGCTGGTCCAGATAAAACTGTACTGGAAGGAGGAGTGGTTCAATTAACCCCTGCATTAACTACAGGATTTCCGGTTACTTATTTATGGTCGCCTGCAACGGGATTGAATAGTATAACAATTGCTGATCCACTTGCATCACCTGTTGATGATATTACTTACACACTTACTGTTACTTCAGCCAAAGGTTGTAATACATCTGATCAGGTATTTGTAAAAGTGCTGAAGGCGCCGGAGATTCCAAATATCTTCAGCCCGAATGGCGATGGCGTACATGATAAATGGGTAATAGGTTTCTTAGAAACTTATCCTGGATGTACTGTGGAAATATTTAACCGTTATGGTCAGCGTATTTATTATTCCATTGGATATACTAATCCGTGGGATGGAACTATAAAAGGAAAACCAGTGCCGGTTGGTACATACTATTATATTGTAGATCCTAAAAACGGCCGTAAAAAACAAGCGGGTTATGTAGATGTAATAAGGTAAAAAAGCCTCCCCATCCCGATAACTATCGGGACCGAAGGATGGGCTTAAGCGAGTGTACTAAAGCAGAAGATGAAAAATATGATTAAGCGTTTTTATATACTGACAATTGTTTTTGTTTTTTCAATAACTGGAAAATCGCAGCAAAGGCCGCACTATACACAGTATATTTTAAACCAGTATATCATTAACCCTGCTATTTCCGGTATTGAAAATTATACGGATATAAAAATGAGTGTAAGAGATCAATGGGTGGGATTGAACGGTGCGCCACAAACCGGATATTTTACTATCCATGCGCCTCTGGGAAAAAAAGATTACAGAACATCTTCCACTTCTTATGAAATACCCGGCCAAAACCCCAGAGGAAAATAATACTGGGAAAATTATACTGCAGCAGAACCTCATCATGGAATTGGGTTGTCAATAATAAATGATCGTACCGGAAGTTTTAACCGGCTTTCCGCAGCAGCTTCTTATGCTTATCATATTGGATTATCGCCAACCACTAATCTTTCCGCTGGTTTTTCTGCCGGCATTACTAAAGTTGGCATTGACAGATCAAAACATGATTTTAATGGAAACGGTGATCCGGTAGATCCGGCAACTGGTTCTGCACTCAGTGGTGAATTGTTTAAAACCCGGCCCGATATTTCCGCAGGGTTATATCTTTATTCCCGTGATTATTTTATTGGCCTTTCTGCGCAACAGGTAATTCCACAAAAACTTTCTTTTGTTGATGATGCTGCTTTTCTTACTAAAGGAAAATTAGTACCGCATGTTTTTCTAAATGCCGGTTATCGTTTTTTACTTACAGAAGATATTAATGCTATTCCATCTTTGATGGTGAAATACATCAGTGCAAGTTCCAGTACAAATTTTCAACCTGAAGTAAATTTAAAACTTCAGTACCGTGATTTGTTTTGGGCAGGTGGCAGTTACCGTTATCAAAATGGCTATGCTGCCATGGTGGGATTAAATATTGGTAATACTTTTAATATCGGCTATGCGTATGATATTACAACTACAAACCTGAATACCGTGAGCCGCGGTACACATGAATTAATGATCGGTTTCTTACTGGGAAATAAATACAGTGAGGCATGCCCAAGATGCTGGTAGGTTTATAATCTTACAATCTTCTTTATTCTTGCAACTTTTATTTTTTCAAGCTGAGCTTTTGCTTTATCCTGGTTTGCTTTTATTATATCCAACGATACATCTGAATCAGGAATGGATGTTGTTTTGTTTTTATTCATCCAGGTTTCTAAGTTTGCAAGGTTACTGAGTGTAATATTTACCTGGGTTTGAATACTGTCCAGACAAATTTCTGCAAGAGATGTTTTTACCTGTTCATTCACTTTAGTCCAGTCTATATTTTCATAAGAAAGGCGTAGCTGGGTTTCTAATTTATTCCAGTCAATTTTATTTACTTCTTTCTGGTACTCGCCTTTTAGTTTTGCTTTTTCATAAGAATTAAAAACTTCGGCATAACTGTTTTCAATTTCTTTCCATTCTTTTTCTTCCAGTATTCTTTTGGTTGCGCCGATTGTTTCTTTCAGTTTCAATTCTTCTGCTTTTGGCAATTCGGGTAATACAGGAGTTGTAAAATTTACATATTTGTAATCTGCACCATCAGCATTTTCCGGTACATCTTTTTCATCGGGTGAATTGATGGAAGAAATGAATGAAGAATAATTATTTGCATTCAGTAATTTATTTGCTGCAATGGTAGGAGCCGGTTCATTATGAGTAGTGCTTTGCCTGCTGCTATAAAAATAATAGGGGCTAATATCGCCACGGAGCGTAAATAAATTATTTATTTCTTTAGTTGGGTTTACTGAAAGCAAAACATTCATCAGGGCAATGCCGAGTAAAGTAAAAAAAGAAATTACTACTTGCCGGAAAGTTGAATTTGTTTTATGGCTGATACCAAGAATTGCTTCGATGCGCTGCAGCAGATCATGATTGTTTCCGGCTGCTGACATCATCAACTGCTGCTGATTATTATTTTCAAGCAGGAGCAGGGCTTTGGCATATTCTTCTGCCTGGTATTGATATTGAAGTACCATTTCATCACAACTGTTTTCCCGTTCACGTTCTATTGTTTTTACAAACAGATTTACAAAAGGATTGAAGTATAAAACTGTTTTGATAAAATTGATTGCCAGATTTAACAGGTAATCGTTCCGGCGAATATGACTAAGCTCATGCAGAATGATTGCCTCTACCTGTTGCGTGGAAAGATGATTGATGGCAGCAACAGGGATTAGAATAACTGGTTTCAAATAACCAATGGTAACAGGAGTTGGTACCAGGTCAGAAAGCCAAATCTGTACTTTTCTTGCAATACCGAGGTAGTCGGCTTTTCTTTTTACAAAAATTCTCCACTCAGCTTTTATTTTACTCAAACCTTTTTTCCGTATTGCCTGCACATAATGATAGTTGCGGATGAATTTCCATACAGGAATGATAAGCAACAAAAAATAAATAATGGTGCTAATACTCAAAATTTTATTTACAAAAACTGACCAACTGCTTTCATTGATGAGGCCTGCCCATTTATTATAAAAATCATTTGCATCATTAAATAAAAATGAATTGATGAAAGTAAAAAGGAACCATCCAAAACCAATTATAACAAGGAATGCAGCAAGCGTAGTTTTATTGACTGCTTTTATTTTTGTAAAAAATGAAAGAAACAGATTGTAAATAACCCACAGCAAAGCCATTTGCCACAGGCTGTTTATTAACGCCCAACCCAATGCATGTAAAAAATTTAACTGGCTGATGGCGGCCATTGCTATTTGGTTTTAAGTTTGTCTATCAGTTGCTGAATCTTTTCCAGTTCCTCCACAGATACTTTATGTTCTCCCAGGGCTTGTATTACCAATTGGGTGGATGATCCTCCAAAAAGTGAATCAATCATTTTCCCCAATAAATGTTTTTGTGTGTTTTCTTTATTTACGGCAGACTGATATACATGTGTACGCATACTGGCATCTCTTTTCACCAAACCTTTTTCATTCATTATCTGCATCAGCTTAAGTGTAGTGGTATAGCCGGCATCTTTTGTTTTAGCCAGTTCTTCATGTACATCCCTCACTGTTGCCAATCCCTTTTGCCAAAGTACCTGGAGTATTTCCAGTTCGCTTGTTGTTGGTTTTATGTATTTGATAGTTGCCATGATTTAAAACTTTTGTAAGCCAAATATACGACCATTTTCGTATCATCAAATTTTGTAAGGTTTATTTTATTTTTTTTAACAGAGGTTAACATTGAGACGATGTAGATGGAAAAAGGTTACAGTTCATCAAACACAACGGTTGCAGTAATTGTAAATGCCAGGAATATATTTTTCCTTGTATTTCATAAGCAGAAAATTATTGAATTTTTTTTATGGAAAAACAACCAAAAAAAAATTGTAAGTTTGTTATCATTAAAATTCAAAAGATGTCTTACCGGGTTAATGTAATTTTCAGCAAAGATGAAAACGGATATTATGTTTATTGCCCGGAATTACAGGGGTGTCATTCGCAGGGAGATACTTATGAAGAAGCAAGAGGGAATATTAAAGAAGCAATAGAATTGTATCTTGAAACAATGAGTCAGGAAGAAATCAGAGAAACTCTCAATAAAGAATTATTGACTACAACAATGGAGGTGGAAATTGGCTAAACAACCACTTTTGACCGCTAAAGAAGCTGAAAGCCTGTTATTAAAAGCAGGCTTTATACTTACCAGAAGCAAAGGCAGTCATAGAATCTATATGCGCCAAATAACACGGGTTGTTATTCCATTTCATTCAGGATAAACTCTTCATCCCAAAATTGCAAAGCAGGTATTGATTGCAATTGAAGCACAGTAATATCAGTTTTAATAATTACATCTTACAAATTAATAATCCAATTGTAGGACATTGACTGTTTTCTTTTTGAATATTTCAGTAATAAACAAACCTCCTTAAAAAACTAAGCCCCTCTATAGAAATAGAGGGACTTTAGGAATGGTTCTGATTAAGCTTTTAAATTATTTGTATAGAACCGTAGTATTAGTTTTAGTTGCAACCTCAACAGGTTTTATTTCTTCCCGATAGCTATCGGGGCTTTTTTCTGTCACTGCATCGTAACTCTTGTTTTCCTGAATCTGTGCAAGAGTAGGAGCAATGACCAAAGATACGATTGACATCAATTTGATCAAAATATTCATTGAAGGGCCAGAGGTGTCTTTAAAAGGATCACCCACCGTGTCGCCGGTTACGGATGCTTTGTGTGGTTCTGATTTCTTATAAAACATTTCACCATTTATCTCCACACCTTTTTCAAAGCTCTTTTTTGCATTGTCCCAGGCACCACCTGCATTATTTTGAAACATACCCATCAATACGCCACTAACAGTAGCACCGGCTAAAAAACCACCTAATGCCTCAGCACCAAGACCGGGCATAAAACCAATAATCAATGGAGAGATGATGGCGATAGCACCAGGCAACATCATTTTTTTCAACGACGCCTGTGTAGAAATAGCAACACATTTATCATATTCAGGTTTGCCTGTTC
>JANOJO010000397.1:0-2240 GCA_031418795.1 Bacteroidota bacterium
TCTTTATCTACACCACCGCCACAGGCAGTAAATAGAAATAACCCGGTTATAATAAGAGTTCCGGCAATAATTGATTTCAGTTTCATTTTGTAAACATTTTTTAGTTAAACAATATTAAAAGATGCGAATATCTTTTATCCGCCAAAAGTAGATTTGAGTTGCAGGTGAGTTACTGATGTGTGTCAGAGAAACAAATGATATTAATCATGCAGCAAGGAAAAGGGGGAGAATACTTTTGGCGCTTATTAATAATATAGGTAATGTTTTTGTCCAAATCATTTGGTTACTCATTAAGAGGGATATTATATATAGCCCTTTTACAGGATGAACAAAGGAAAATTCAAATTGATGAAATTGCCACTAAACTTTCAGTACCCCGGCATTTTCTTGGAAAAATTTTGCAAAACCTGGTAAAAGCAGGTTTATTACAATCTACCAAAGGACCACATGGTGGATTTACGTTGAATGAAAATACCATGTCAACTCCATTAATAAAGCTGGTTGAAGTAATGGATGGAATGGAACAGTTTAATGTATGTGTTCTTCAATTCCGTAATTGTAATGAAATAAATCCATGCCCGCTTCATCACGAAGCAGATCATGTAAAATCAGATTTTTTAAATGTTTTAAAACAAACAACTATTGCAGATCTTTTACTGGATGATAAAAAAAATTTTATCAAAAGCCTGTCAGCGCAATAATCAATGTTAGTAAGCTGGATGATATAAATCATTATTTTAATTTTATCATGTTTATATATTGCCTCCAAAATATTTTGTTTTTATAAATGCATATTCCGGAAAACAATATTGATGAAAACACTTTTGTAACAGATATCGTTGCCCATGATTATCGTGCAGCAGATATTTTCCGTAAATACGATATTGATTTTTGCTGTGGCGGAAAATGGCCATTGGATATGGCCTGTAAAGGAAAGGGGTTAAATACAACAGAAATATTAAAAGAAATAAAACGTACACTACGGCATACAGCCTCCAGTGTTGTACTGGAATTTGATAACTGGAATATTGATTTTCTTGCGGATTATATTCTGAATATTCATCACCGGTATCTTTATAAAGCGCTGCCGGCTGCCTATGAATATGTAATACGGTTTCTTGAAGGCCACAGGGAAAAATATCCTGAGCTTGCCGAGCTGGAAAAAATTATGAATAAAATGATGAAGGATATTCCTCCTCATATGAAAAAAGAAGAAGAAGTTATTTTTCCTTATATCAAACAGATTTATCATGCATGGCGTCATCGTGAGTCTTATGCCAGTCTGCTCATTCGTACATTAAGAAAACCCGTGGAAGAGGTGATGAAGGGAGAACATGAGGCTGTGGGTAAACAACTTCACCGTATAAGAGAAATCACTAATAATTTTTCATTACCGCCAAACGCCTGCATAACCCACAGGGTCACTTATGCAAAACTGAAGGAGCTGGATAATAACCTTGTTCAGCATATTCACCTGGAAAATAATATTCTTTTTCCTAAAGCTATTGAGTTGGAAAAGGAACTGCTGAAAACTTCTGACTAATAAAACAATTTCGTTATTTGCCGGGGTTATAAAATTTAAATCAGCAATAAAGATTTTTCGTTTCTGATCAGAAGTACAAAAAATGTTTTTCAACAATTACTAAGTTTGTCAGATAAAAATTTTCTCAGAGGGTAATTAAAAACCGGAAATCTATGGGGCAGGAGATGATATCGTATTTACAACGACTTGAAATAATGGCTTTCTTTACCGGTTACCCATTGGTATATCTTATAATTCTTTCCATTGCCGGAAAACCAGAATCCAGAACAGTTACAAAAAGAAGACTTGTATCATTACTGCCTTTTGCATACACCCTTACCGGCATTTTATATTTGGGACTTCAATTGAAAAACTTTTACCCTGATTATTCGTTTGCACATATTCGTTCAGAAATTCAAAATCCGTTTTTGGTAACGTGGGGATTGCTTGCTATTCTATTCTGTTTACCGGTTTTAAGAAAGAAACCGGTCTATAGCCTGATACATAGCATGGTCTTTTTTTATTTGCTGTTAAAAGATATCTATTCGCAGGTTACATCGCCTGCTTTCGAAAAAAGCATTTTAAAGAATGATATGAATGTATATACAGATAGTATCCTTTTAAATATATCAGCTTTAGCAGTTGTAGCAATTTTATATTTTCTGATAACCAGATTCAGAAAAAAGACCAACCTTGTTTCGTAGAAACTTTCTCTTGT
>JANOJO010000398.1:0-5531 GCA_031418795.1 Bacteroidota bacterium
GGCCTTTCTGATTTTTACCAGGCAAATTATACAGGCAGTTTCAAACACCAGGTTATTGGAGCCACGCTGGGAATATTTCTTGGTAAACCCATTGCACTGGAACCAGAAATAAAAGACAAAGACAAGGATGGCATCACAGATTTGGAAGATGAATGTGTTGATATTCCGGGATTGTTGATTTATAAAGGTTGTCCTGATACAGATGCAGATGGCATTGCAGATAAAGATGATGAATGCCCGACTGAAAAAGGATTACTTGTAAATAAAGGTTGTCCGTTGCGGGATGCTGATGGCGATGGAATAAAAGATGATGCAGATAAATGTAAAGATGTACCTGGCATTGCAAAATATGAAGGCTGCCCTGTACCAGATACGGATAAGGACGGAGTAAATGATGATGCAGATAAATGTAAAGAAGTGCCCGGCCTTGCAAGACTTGATGGTTGCCCGGTACCGGATACTGATGGCGATGGCATCAATGATGAAGAAGATAAATGCATAAATGAATTTGGTAAAAAAGAAAACCAGGGATGCCCGGAAATAAAAATGGAATTGATTGAAAAAGTGGAATATGCTGCTAAAAAAATTCAGTTTGCTTTTGCAAAACCCGATCTGTTGAAAGAATCAGAACCTTTGCTTGATGAAGTAGCATCTATTTTATCCAAAGACTCAAATCTGAAATTAGATATAGAAGGACATACCAGTAATGCTGGTAGTGTAAAAGCCAATATGATTTTATCGGCTGCCCGTGCAGAAACAGTAATGAACTATCTTATCAGCAAAGGAATAGATGCCGGCAGGTTAACTGCACAAGGCTTTGGCCCAACAAAACCATTGAATGATGGAAAGACAGAACAGGAAAGATCATTAAACCGCAGGGTGGAATTGAAATTAAGAACGAATTAAATATTTTTAATTACTTATAAAATCTCTCCTGAATTTTTGGGAGAGATTTTTTTTATACATGATCTTACCTGAATAAGGAATGAATTAATTATTTTTAATGCAGAATAAAATACTTCTGAACTTTACATTCTCAACAGTTCAAAAAATTAATTTTTATAAAACTTTTTATATGCCAAGACCCGATCTTTCCCGAGTACCTGATTTTTTTCATAATTACATCAACCAGGTAAAAGATGATGAATTAATGCAGGCGCTAAAAAATAATTCAGCGGCAATGGAAATATTTTTTAAAACAATCCCCTCTGAAAAACATGACTACCGCTATGCAGCAGGTAAATGGACGATTAAAGAAGTAGTACAGCATCTAATAGATACAGAAAGAATATTCAATTACCGGGCACTTTGTTTTGCAAGAAAAGACACCACTCCCCTGCCCGGCTTTGATGAAAATCTTTTTGCTGCCAATGCCAAAGCAGGAAAAAGAAACTGGAATGATCTGATGGAAGAATTTGCAGCCGTAAGAAAATCAACTGAAATACTATTTGCTTCTTTTGATGAAGAACAATTGGAGAGTGCAGGAAATTCAAATGGCCGCAGTAATTATGTATTGGGCATGGGCTTTATTTGTGTGGGCCACTGTAACCATCACCGGAAAATAATTGAGGAAAGATATTTGTAAAAATTAACCCCCGGTTCCGGGGGTTAATAATTTAATTTTTTAAAACGGCTTCTTTACTTCTTCAGTTTTTTTGCCTGCTAATATATTTCTCTGCGTTACCATATCGCCGGTAACTCTGGATGCCTGATCGATGTAAATATCTTTTCTCAGATTTTTCAACCATTGCTCAAAACGATCCTGTTTGCCTTTATCATAACTGAATCTGTTTGCATCCTGCGGCAGTGAAGTAATGTTCATTTCAACCTGCAATTTTTTCAATGCTTCAATCTGGCGGATGGTGGCACGAATAGATTTTTGTTCTTTCTGATATTTTACAAGATTGAGTGAATACTCTTTATCATTTTGCTTGGCCAGCCAGTCAGTATTTTCTTTTATTAATTTAAATGCCACACTGTTCTGCAATCTTATATCACTTAATTTTTGCAGACTTGAAATTTCGTAACCGGCATTCCAGCTTTTTATTGTTGCTTTATTTATTTCATCCCAGGGCAATGCATCCGGATCGTCTTTTTCACGGAATTTTAAATACTCATAATTATCAGGAAGAATAATATCTGAGATAACTCCTTTTAATTGAGTGGAACCGCCATTTACCCTGTAATATTTTTGCAGTGTAAGTTTAATTGTGCCGAGTTCAGAATTAGAATTTAAAAAACCAGCTTCAGGGTCAAGGCCAATATTTCTTTGCACAGTTCCTTTACCATAAGTAGAGGTGCTACCAATAACCACACCGCGGCCATAGTCCTGAATAGCCGCTGCAAATATTTCAGATGCTGAAGCGCTGAATTCATTTATCATTACTGCAAGCGGTCCGTCATAAAGCACTTCCTTGTTTTTATCTTCTAAAATATTTGGTCTGCCATCCCTGTCTTTTACCTGCACTACCGGGCCTTTTTCAATAAACAAACCCACCATTTGCACTACATCATATAAAGAACCTCCGCCATTATTGCGTAAATCCAGGATGATGCCATCCACTTTTTCTTCTTTCAACTTTACTATTTCTTTGGATACATCGATATAACAGCGGTTGCCATCGGGGCGTTCAAAATCTGCATAAAATTCCGGCAGAAAAATATAACCGAGTTTGGAGTCGCCTGCATTTACTATTGCACTGCGGGCAAATGTTTCGTCTTGAATTATTTCATCACGAATTAGAGAAATAATTTTTACTGTTCCGTCCTGTTTTTTTAAAGTAAGTTTTACTTCAGTTCCTTTTCTGCCCCGAATAAGTTTTACCGCATCTTCAACTATATAGCCTGTCAATTCCACGGGTTCATCTTTTCCCTGTGCCACTTTCATCACCAGATCGCCTACCTGCACTTCGCCGCTCTTCCATGCCGGGCTGCCTGCAAGCAGTGTATTTATTTTTATGTTTCCTTCATCGTAAACTAAGGATGCACCAATGCCATAAAAGCGGCCACTCATTTGTTCATCAAAATATCTTTTGTCCACTGGTGGAAAAAACTCTGTATGCGGATCCATGGCGTTGGTAATCGTTCTTACAAATACAGTGAACTTATCATCTTCAGTAAATTTGAAACGGTATCTTTCAAATGTTCTTTCCATTACTTTCACTACTTTATCACGGGCTTCTTTTTCCAGTTCAGTATCAGTTTTTACAACAAACTCTTTATTGTCTTTATTTTTCTCTCTTATCTCAAGCAGATCCGTATATCTTTCCAATGCCTGGTACTTCAGCCATTTTCTCCAATATTCTTTTCTATCGGCAACAGATGATGGAAACTGTATTTTATCAGCATCGGCCAGCAGGTTTTCATCAATAGAATAATCAAACGGCTCTGATAAAATTTCTTTGTAATGAAAGGCTGCTTCTTCCATCCGTTTGTTGAAAATATTTCCTGCAGCAATAAAAAATTCAACAGGTGCACCTTTCATTTCATCATCAATCTTAGTTTCAAATTTTTTCAATGCATCCACATCTTCTTGTAAATAGATATTCTTGTTTGGATCTAAATTTTCAAAATAACGGTTATAGATTTTTTTGGAGAACTCATCATCAATTGCCTTGGGGCTATAATGACCTTCTTTCAGCATTTCGGTAATATTCCTAAGTATCTTTTCATATTTACCCGGACCAACATTTGATGGTTTGTTTATAGAGCTGGCAAGAAACACACACGCTGCCAGTAACATTATCAGAACAGGAAGTCTTTTAAGATTGGTCATATATTTTATTACTTTAATCATTGGTGGTAAAAATAACGTAAAAAGATTGCTTTTCTTGCACTGGTTGGCTTTTAACAGAGGTTTTTGATGGATGGAGGCAGAAATGTTTGAGTTTGTTTATGTAAGCAAGTTTTATGATTGGTGGTTTAATAGTTTAATTGCTTAATGGTTTAATTGTTTAATAGATTATTGGTTTAGTAGTTTAAAATTTATTATAAAAGGATAAAACCGGGATCAAGTGCCATTTATTTTTTCCATAAAAAAAAACTCTGTTGAGCAGAGTTTTTTGGGGTAACCAATGGGGTTTGAACCCACGACCCTCAGAACCACAATCTGATGCTCTAACCAACTGAGCTATGGCTACCGTATGAATTCATCTGCAAAAATATAAAAATACATCCTGCACTCAAAAAGAGATTTTGATAAGGGTACTCCTTTCGGTTTCTTTGCACACATCTTATTAAATGAACTACTGGCTCATTCTTATTCCTCTCATCTCTGCTTTTATTGGCTGGTTTACCAATTGGGTTGCCATCAAAATGCTTTTTCATCCCCGGCAGCCAAAAAAATATTTGGGCATCACCCTGCATGGCATTTTTCCAAAACGCCAAAAAGTATTTGCAGAAAAATTGGGCAAGCTGGTAAGTGATGAACTACTTTCCTTTGATGATATTCAGCAAAAAATTACCAACCCTGAAAACCTGAAAAAATTAACACCCTTACTCGATGGACATATCGAAAAATTTTTGCGGGTAAAACTTAGTGAAGAAATGCCATTTATCAGCCTGTTTATTGGCAATAAAACTATTGCTTCATTAAAAAAAATGTTTCTGCAGGAATTGGAAACTCTTTTTCCGCAGATAATGAAAAATTATGCAGGGCATTTGCAGGAAGACCTTGACCTGGAAAAAATAGTAACTGAAAAAGTATCCGCTTTTTCTACAGAAAAATTAGAATTAATTCTGTACCAGATTATGAGCAAAGAGTTTCGGTTTGTAGAAATAATTGGTGGCGTGCTTGGCTTTATTATTGGGCTTTTACAAGTACTATTAACCCTGCTTACCACCTGATATTTAATCAAGGAATTTTTTCTGAAATCAACTCATATTTCCCTTCATGCTGGGCATTAGCCTTTTATCATTAATAAATTAAAAAACAGAAGGTTCTCAGACCATTGCCCGTCTAATTCTAAAATTTACAAAATGAACAAATTAGTATTCGTTTTTCTGTTAAACCTCACCTGCTTATTATCTTTTTCTCAAAACCCGATGGGGATGGGTGCAAACCGCGGAAATGCCGCCATGCAAATGACTGGTCGTATGTATGGAAAAATAGTGGAAACACAAACCGGTAAAGGAGTAGATGCAGCGTCTATTCAGCTTATTCAAAATAAATTTGACAGTACCACTAAAAAAAGAAAAGATGTAATCATCGGCGGTATGCTTACCAAAGCCAATGGCGAATTTTCTCTTGAAAATGTGCCCATGTTTGGGCCATTAAAACTAAAAATTTCTGCAATTGGTTTTAAAGCAATTGATCAAGCCGTGAGTTTTGAACTGAAAATGGGTGGCGGCAATGGAGCAGATATGTCGGCAATGCTGAATGCAATTGATAAAGATTTGGGAAATATTAAACTGGAAATTGATGCACAGGTATTAACCGGAGTTACTGTCAGTGCTTCAAAACCACTTTTTCAATTGGGTATTGACAGAAAAATTTTCAATGTGGAAAAAGATTTAGTGTCAACCGGGGGAAC
>JANOJO010000399.1:0-2306 GCA_031418795.1 Bacteroidota bacterium
ATCGTTAAGCCAATGGCGGCATGCGGATACATGAAAACGGGATTGCTCCAATAGCCCAGCACTATCGCCATTAAAAGAACTGCGCTATATAATTTTTCTCTTCTGTTTTCAATCAAAATCAACTGAGTCCATAATGCGATAACCGTAAATAATAAAACAAAAAGATAACCCCTTGCAAAGAGCATATAAAAAACTACCGGGCTGCATGTAGCCAGCCAGAAAGTGGAGAACAATGCAGCTCTTACGGATACATACCGTTTGATAAAAAGAAAAAAAATGACTGTAAGCGCTAATCCGGCAAAAAGATTCGGCAGTCTAATACTGATCTGCGGATCTACCGGCAGCCAATGAAAAAACCATGCTGTCGCTGTAAATAAAATATGGTTGTTGTGTGGCAACAGGATGCTTTGCCAAAATGTATTCCCGATATAATAATTGTAAGTCCAAAGCTCATCATACTGCAGTGGAAAATAAATAATGTACCATAAACCTTTTACTGTAACAAAGATTAGCAATATAAATAATAGCCATCGGGCATAACGGGGCATTGTAAAAATTTCTTTTCCCTGTTCCCGGAGTTTTTTAAAAATGAAGTTGATAGCTGATTCAGTTTTTTCTACTATTATTTTTCGCTTGAAGAAAAATAAAACACCTGCGGCAAGATACAATACAACAAGTACTGTGATGATCCATCTTGCAGCCACGAATGCGGCAGCAGTAAAGCGTTGTTGTATAAATGTATCCCACTCCGGTTTTTGAAGTGATGCGGCCAGGTATGATGTGAATTCCGGATAGCTGAAGAAAAATAACCGCCATACAATAAGAACCATTAATGAAAATGGAAGCAAATACACCAGAAGCAATATAACACGGGTCTTTTTCATATATCGTGAAATACAAAAGCATGTGAAGTAAATAAATTTACCTGAGTTGTCACTGCAAATTTTTTACCCGTTTCAAAAAAAACCGACTATGGTATAATTGCGTTACAATACAGATTTGATACCCCAGGGTAATAAAATGCATACAAGAATCTTCACTACGAAATCATTATGCAAAACTGGTCTTAACGGACGGGAACATAAAACCACTTAAGGGTACATTCAGTATAATTACTGAATAATCACCCGGTTTTACTGAATTTTCATATAAGGTGTTATAATTAAACACTATGATTTACTTACAAGCGTTAATGGGGATAGCCGGAAACGCCATTATAGTTACCGACTATTATCCAAATCCTAAAGAAAAAAAAAGTTCATGAGTCTTAAAGACCTGATGGGATTCGTATTATCTGCAGCAACCTTGCTTCCCTTTGCCCTTATCATTGTATTCAAACTTTACCGTTTACGAAGTTTTATTGCATTGGGAATTTATTATATCCTCGTATTTATTGAATCCATGATGAAGCAGCAATATATACAGGCCGGCGAAGGTATTCAGCGAATTGTGGGAATGACATATAATATGCTGGATGTTCCGTTACTGCTTATTTTTTTTATTTATTTCAGCCCCTCACTGCGGGTGTCAAGGCAGTTGCAATTTTTTTGCATTGTGTTCATTGCTTACGAAGTTATTATAACTGCATTTTGGGGATATAACAGGAACGGGCTTACCTACACCATTGGCCCCGGGCTGGCCATCCTACTTTCTTTCTGCACATGGTTTTTCATCCGCCAGGTGAAAATTTCAGCCAAACACAAAAAATCAATAGGAAAAGCAGTAATCACATCTGCTCTCTTGTTTGCATTTGGTTGCTATAGCATCATTTACATAATGTACTATTTAATCAGGACCTCTGATACTACAGATGTGTACGTCATGTACCTCATCTCTTCTGCTCTTTCTGTAATAGTGGTCTCAGCAGGAATTGCTATAGAAAATAAAAGGATACAAAAATTAATTGAACTGAAAGTAACCCGCCGGGAACTGAGTATGATATATGGAAATAAAAAATAAGCAGATCATATCAGAAACAATATTTACTCTCTTCAATCATTTTATCGGCAATCCTTCTTCTGGCAGCTTTGCTGTTAAATGAATCAGCTTTCGTAAACCTTTTCAGGCCCATCAGTATCATTCTTTGTTCATCACCTTCCGCAAATGCATTAATGGCATCCTTTCCCGACTTATTTACTTTGTCTGCTGCATCGTATAAGTAAATTCCCATCATATCATACTGGTGCCTGCAGGAAGCTTCTCCATTCTGATCCGTCATTTTCATAACTCTAAGTAAAATACTTTCTGCATTAAATGTCTCTATAGCCATGTCAGCAATGTTCATCAAAATTTCCTGCTCATGTTCC
>JANOJO010000400.1:0-1668 GCA_031418795.1 Bacteroidota bacterium
CAGTTCCTCTGCTTTGCGGATGCGTTCCTGTTTTTCTTTTTCTTTCAGCGATAATTTTTCATCTCTGAATGTATGCCAGGATTTTTTTATACTGTTCTTAATATCCAGCCAGTTTTTCTGAATTACAATTACAGGTTCCTGGCTATCATCAGCCAGGTCAATCAATGCTAATGCTTCCATTACTAATTTAGTATCGTTGTAAGGATACTTTTGTTTATAAAATGAAATGATATTTTCAAAACCAAATTTTTCAATTAATAATTCAATATCCCAGAAATCTTTTTTTTCCTTTCGTGAAATAATTGCATCAAACTTAAATGCTGCAATATCTTCTAAAGAACTAAGTTTAATTCCATCCTCTGTTAATGCAGGTTTAATAAACGGAACACTCCAGTTATAAAAATCACATCTTACTTCCTGTATTTTGCAACTAAAACCCGTTCTTGATACGCTGATTAATTCAAATTCAGGGAAATAAAAAATCAAATTCTGCCTGAGAACATCAACATCAAATGAATGGCTGGAAAAAAAATCAAGATCAGCAGAAATTCTGTGCCCCATTTGCAATGCAAGCGATGTGCCACCAACCAAATTAAAAACAGCCAGTTCGGACAACGTGTTTAATTTCTTAAGCAACATTACTGTACCGGGTGATACTGTTTCGTAGTGAAGCATTTGAATTGTTGAATTGGAGTATTGATGAATAAACTTGCAAAAAACTGAGTATTCTCTCTAAGATAAGTCGCTGTAGTTAATGTTTTACCGATTTTTTCATTTCCATAATAAGCGGTTACTTCCAGTATATCATCCCAGCTTCCGTGTTCAAATACTTTACGAATGATATAATCCGCCTGCTTCTCATAGTCAAGTTTACTCATATCCACATCCCAAAATGCTTTGGGTGAAATATGAATTATATCAGTGGCTTTTATCATGGTTTAAAGTTACAAAAAAAGCAGGGTAAGAGATTATTAAAATTTCATAAAGTAAGTACTCCTGCTTTTAAATCACTACTTCATTCAGCAACTGAATATAAAGTTCAATTCCATTTTTTATTTCATCAATATAAATATACTCATCTGCCGTATGGCTTCTTGCACTGTCGCCAGGCCCTATTTTCAAAGTTGGAAAGTTCATCAGCGCCTTGTCTGATGTAGTGGGTGAACCATAATATGTTCTCCCTAATTTCAAACCAGCCTGCACCAACGGATGATTTAATGCAATAGATGATGAACGTAATCTTGTACTTCTTGCATTTACTTCACATTGCACATTTGCTTTTATTATTTCAAGCATTTCTTCAAATGTATAAAGTTCATTCACCCTGCAATCCACTGCAAATTTACATTGAGATGGTACTACATTATGTGCTTTGTTTTCTGTTTCAATAACTGTTACACTCATTTTTACCGCACCGAGTAAGTTTGAAACTTTATCAAACTTAAAAGTATTAAACCATTCAATATCTTTTATTGCTTTGTTAATTGCATTATCGCCTTCTTCTCTTGCAGCATGCCCGGCCCTGCCATTTGCTATGCAATCCAGCACCATCAACCCTTTTTCAGCAATTGCCATTTGCATCATGGTCGGTTCACCAACAATGCCAATTACCCCCCCGCCCGTAAAGGGGAGCTTAGAAGCACTCTGTGTATTGTTGATAAATTTTTC
>JANOJO010000401.1:0-1594 GCA_031418795.1 Bacteroidota bacterium
TATTCCATGGTGGGAAAGTTTAGTAAAAACAACGGATGGGAAAAAAATGATCACAAAAGGGTTTGCTGACATTCCGCTTACATCACCGGGATTAGGCATTGAGTTAAATGAAGAAGTAGTAAAACAACATCTTCATGCTTCTGATAAAAGTTTTTTTGAGCCTACTACTCAATGGAATGAAAAACGTTCGCATGACAGGATATTCAGTTAAAATAAAGCAGGGAAGTTTTACAAAGAATTTCCCTGCTTTTCATTTATTATTTCTGTTTACTGCTAAACCCAACTTAAGACATGTCATCAAAAAAAACTTCAGTTATTTTTTACAGCATTGCTGCTGTTTGCATTTTATTATCCATCTTTTTCTGGACAACAGGAAAAAATAACCTGTCGGGCTGGTCGCTTACTTTATTTTTTGTAAGTCTTTCAATTGCATTCAGGGGAAGTGTATCACTAAAAGGACTTTCATTTACAGTACTCATTTTTGCGGCTGTTACATTAGCCATGTTTCATCCTGAATATTTTTTGCAGTGGGGAGATTTTAAATTAAGCAATCTGATTATTCCATTAATCCAGTTAATCATGTTTGGTATGGGTGCATCTATGAGTGTAAATGATTTTGCTGCTGTTGTTAAATCACCCAAAGGAGTTGTTATTGGTGTTTTGAGCCAGTTTATAATTATGCCATTGCTTGGATTTACTTTGGCAACTTTAACGAATTTTCCGCCGGAGATTGCAGCAGGGATAATATTAATTGGATGTTCCCCAAGCGGACTTGCATCCAATGTGATGGCGTACCTGGCAAAAGCAAACCTGGCATTGTCTATAACTATTACTTCTATTACAACATTAATTGCACCGGTTGTTACACCATTGCTGATGAAATTACTTGCCGGTGAATTAATTGAAATTGATGTGATGAAAATGATGTGGGATATTTCCAAAATGATTATTATTCCAATCGGCGCCGGATTAATTTTTAATAAGCTGTTAAGTGGTAAATCAAAATGGCTTGATAAAGCGATGCCTTATGTATCCATGTTTAGCATTGCATTTATCATTACAATTATTACGGCTGCGGGAAGAGAAAGCTTGTTGAAAATCGGGCCGCTATTAATTGGAGTCGTTCTTATTCATAATACTTTTGGTTATTTATTGGGTTACTGGAGTGCAAGAATGTTTAAAATGCCGGAGAAAGATTGCCGTACAGTGGCTCTTGAAGTGGGCATGCAAAATGCAGGACTTGCGTCGGGCATAGCAAAAGAATTGGGTAAGATAGCTACACTTGGATTGGCGGCAGCAGTCTTTGGTCCAGTGATGAATATTACCGGTTCTGCATTGGCAAGCTGGTGGCATGGTCGTCCGCCAAAAGAAAAAAATAAAGAGTCAGTAGTTGGGAGTCAGGAGTTATGAGACTAATATTTGGATAAATAATTTTCAATATAATTTTTTAGTTATGTCAAAAATGAAATACTTATTGTTTGTAGTTGGTATCATTACATTTTACCAGCAATCAAAAAGCCAGCAAGTACAAATAACCAAAGAACAACTTATTGGATTAACACCGGCATGGACAGGTGAACGTTTTGCTGATGGC
>JANOJO010000402.1:0-2327 GCA_031418795.1 Bacteroidota bacterium
TATTCCATGGTGGGAAAGTTTAGTAAAAACAACGGATGGGAAAAAAATGATCACAAAAGGGTTTGCTGACATTCCGCTTACATCACCGGGATTAGGCATTGAGTTAAATGAAGAAGTAGTAAAACAACATCTTCATGCTTCGGATAAAAGTTATTTTGAACCAACCACACAGTGGGATCAAAAACGTTCACATGACAGGATATTCAGCTAAAATATTTCAGGAAAGTTTTGCAATAAAGCTTTCCTGTTTATTAAAATATTATTTCAACTTATTGACAAATCCGATTTAAACCATGTTATCAAAAAAACGGTCTGCAATTTTTTATGGCCTTGCTGCAATTTGTATTTTGTTTGCCATTATTTTTTGGCAAACAGGTAAAATAAATTTATCAGGCTGGTCACTTACTTTATTTTTTGTTTGCCTTGCCATTGCATTCAGGGGAACTGCATCACTAAGGGGTCTCTCATTTACGGTTACAATTTTTGCTGCAGTTACAGTAGCTATGTTTCATCCTGCATATTTTTTACAATGGGGAGATTTTAAATTAAGCAATCTGATTATTCCTTTAATCCAGTTGCTCATGTTTGGTATGGGTTCATCCATGAGTGTAAATGATTTTGCTGCTGTTGTTAAATCTCCCAAAGGAGTGGTGATTGGCGTAATGAGCCAGTTTATAATTATGCCATTGCTTGGATTTACTTTGGCAACTTTAACGAATTTTCCACCGGAGATTGCAGCAGGGATAATATTAATTGGATGTTCCCCAAGCGGACTTGCATCCAATGTGATGGCGTACCTGGCAAAAGGAAACCTGGCATTGTCTATAACTATTACTTCTATTACAACATTAATTGCACCGGTTGTTACACCATTGCTGATGAAATTACTGGCAGGAGAATTAATTGAAATTGATGTGATGAAAATGATGTGGGATATTTCCAAAATGATTATTATTCCAATCGGCGCCGGATTAATTTTTAATAAGCTGTTAAGTGGAAAATCAAAATGGCTTGATAAAGCGATGCCTTATGTATCCATGTTCAGCATTGCATTTATTATTACCATCATCACTGCTGCGGGAAGAGAAAGCCTCTTGAAAATAGGAGCCCTTTTAATTGTTGTAGCATTTATTCATAATACATTCGGTTATTTTCTGGGTTACTGGAGTGCAAGGTTATTTAAAATGCCGGAAAAAGATTGCCGCACTGTTGCTATTGAAGTGGGAATGCAGAATGCCGGACTTGCATCAGGTATCGCAAAAGAATTGGGTAAGATAGCAACCCTTGGTTTGGCAGCAGCCGTTTTTGGACCATTGATGAATATTACAGGTTCTGCATTGGCAAGCTGGTGGCATGGCCGTCCGCCGAAAGAAAAAAACCAGGAGCCAGGAGTCGGGAGTCAGGAGTTACGAAACTAATATTTGGATAAATAATTTTCAATTTAATTTTTTAGTTATGTCAAAAATGAAATACTTATTGTTTGTAGTTGGTATGATTACATTTTACCAGCAATCAAAAAGCCAGCAAGTACAAATAACCAAAGAACAACTTATTGGATTAACACCGGCATGGACAGGTGAACGTTTTGCTGACGGAAGACCAAAAGTGCCGGATAATATTTTGAAGAGAATGAAATCAGTAAGTGTGGAAGAAGCATGGGCAGTTATGAAAAACGCTGGCTATGGTTACCAGGTAGCGGAAGGATGGCAAGTGATAAATCCGGATAGTGTTTTAGTTGGCCGTGCAGTAACTGCTACGTTTATGCCTGCAAGACCCGATGTATGGGGTGCTATTGATTCCGTAGGAAAAAAAGCAGGAAAGAGAGGACAGAATACATGGGCTGTTGATTTATTAGTTAAAGGAGATGTTTATGTGGTCGACCAGTTTGGTGCACATCGAAACGGCCCAACTATCGGAGATAATGTTGGCAATGCCATTTATGCTAAAACAGGAAATGGAATTGTTTACGACGGGGCATTAAGAGATATTGAAGGATTAAAAGAAATTGGCGGCTTTACTTCTTATTACACCAGTTATGACCCATCATACCACAACCCACAAGGAGATTTAAATACGATGATAGTTGGCATTAATCAACCAACACGTATCCGCACAGTAACCGTAATGCCGGGAGATATTGTATTAGGAAAATTGGGTGTTGTAGTTTTTATTCCGCCACATCTTGCAGAAAAAGTAGTAATCACTTCTGAAATTGTTCGTCTCCGTGATTTATTTGGCCATCAGCGACTGCGGGAAGGAAAATATACAGCAGGGCAGATTGATTCCCGATGGACAGATGAAATAGAAAAAGATTTTTCTAAATGGCT
>JANOJO010000403.1:0-3343 GCA_031418795.1 Bacteroidota bacterium
TTGTGTTTCATATTTCTTGCCATCGGCAGCAGTTATAAGGGATTTCCTTATAACTGATTTCTTGTCTAACTCCTTCTCCTTAAATATATTGTTTATATGACCATTAACGGTCATCAGATTCTTACTGAAAAGATCAGCCATTTGTTTTTGGGTGAGCCAGGCGGTTTCTTCTGCAAAGTTCACCTCCACCTGGGTTTGCTTATCCTTTGTCTGGAATATTTCTATCTGGTTCATATTATAAAATTAGTAAACGGGATAGTACTTAAAATCAAACAACCAAAAAATAGCTGCTGCTTCTTCCGCCGCCTTCTTCTTTCGTCAACACCTTTTTTTCTACCAGGTCATTGATATCACGAAGCGCTGTATCATGTGAGCACCTGGCAATCTTTGCCCATTTGGATGTAGTGAGTTTGCCTTCAAACTTATCAAACAATTTATTTAATAATAAAACCTGGCGCTGATTAAAAATAGTTTTCTCATGTGCCTTCCAGAAAGATGCTTTTTTAAAAATCAATGAAAGAATTTCTTCCGGTGCATTTAATGCATGACTCATGCATTCAAGAAACCATTCCAGCCATTCTGTAATATCAAGATTGCCCCGCTGTGTTTTTTCAAGAATAGAATAATATGCATTCCTTTCCTTCCGTATCTGTGCACTCATACTATAAAACCGTTGCGCAGTTCCATCTGCCCGGGCAAGCAGCATATCGGCAACAGCTCTTGCAATACGACCATTACCATCATCAAACGGATGAATGGTTACAAACCATACATGTGCTATGGCTGCTTTTAATACAGGATCTGTATTCGATGTTTCATTGAACCACTGAAGAAATTTATTCATTTCATCAGGCAATAGTTCAGCGGCCGGCGCTTCATAATGTATAGTTTCCTTACCCATTGGCCCGGATACTACCTGCATCGGATCATGCGGCAGATTATCTCTCCATGCACCCACAACAATTTTATGCATGCCGCTTCTGCCGGTTGGAAACAATGCAGCATGCCAGCCAAACAATCTTTCTGCTGAAAGCGATTTATCAAAATGCTGTGTTGCATCCAGCATCATTTCAACTACTCCTTCTATATAGCGATCAACAGTTACCATTCCGGCTATATCAATACCGAGGCGGCGGGCAATAGATGAACGAACTTGTTCAGCATCCAGCAACTCACCTTCAATTTCGCTGCTCTTCAAAACATCAAGTGTCAATGTTTGCAGTGTTGCTTCTGATTGCAATGCAAAACCAAGTCGTTCCATTCTGCCCAGCAGTTTTCCCTGCTGATGTCTTACCTCTGTAAGCAACCCATTTATCTTTTCGGCATCCCATTTAAAGGAAGGCCAGCCGGGTAATTGATAGATAAAAACAGTCATTCTACGCAAATTGTGCGTCGAATATAGGTTTTATTCTACGCAAACAGAAATATTCTACGCAGATTATGCGGTGAATAATAATATTTTTAGACGCATTCCCTTTGAAGATGCCGAATCTGGTGGAGGGAAGCGAAGGATTATTATATATCAAATCATGTAATAACTGGTGATCCTGAAAGAAAGACAATAACCGGTGAAGCTGGTGAGTGTGGAGAGGATGATGGGGTAAATATTAATTTTTTAATATAGTAACTGATAAAATGAACTTACTAATAATAACAGAGAAAACTGTCTTAACTGATTTCTATGGATTGATCATAATATGCGCCCTGTATGTTCCGGGATCCATTATCCAGGGCATGCCATCGGCAGATGGTTTTAGCGGCAAACCGGTACTGGCAGCTGTTGCATAAGGAATATAAATTACATAGCGCAGGTAACCATTCTTTACTTCACCGGTTGCAGCGTTATACTCTTCATCTTTGGCAGAATAAACATACAATGCCGAAGGCCCCGCCGGCATCTGGAGTTTACCTTCTTTTACTTCTTTATCCCGCTGATCAAATAACTGCTGATCTTTAATGCCCTGCTTTCTCAGTTCACGACCCCTTTGCATAAAAGGTTCCAGATCCTTATTATAACAAGCTACGGAAAAGCCGGGTGCATCCGGATCGTCAGCCAGGCAAATCAATTCATTGCTGCCTTGTTTTAACAGGATGAATTTTTTATCGGCCGAATAGCCATACACAGTGCAGCTGTCTCTTTTTTCCAGGGGGGCAGCTAATAATGCAGATTGTATTTGTATATCTGCTGAGGATAAAACAGTTTTAGCGGCCGGCGTATCAGTAGTAACAACGGGTGAATCTTTTTCAGCATTACATCCGTAACAAACAGCAATCACTGTTATGAATAAAAAAATAAGTTTCATATGCATTCGTTAAGTTGAAAATTTAATGAAGGAAAGAAAAGAATAAGTTTTTTAAAGATAATAATTTATTATGCCATGGTAATAATTTCCTTCTGCTCACATTCATTTAATATATTCCGTTGCGGGGAGCAACAACGGGAATCCTGCTTCTTAATTTTTTACTTTAAACCGGACATGAACCAGGCAACAACAAAAGGAGCTCTGATGCAAGAGCTGTTTATTTCAGATTCACCTGTTTGAGATATTCTTCAAACGAAATAATTTTTTTTATATCTGCAGCATCAAATAAAAATGGCTGCACATCCTTCGCCATTTCTTTCATATCAATCCTGCTGCATTTGTGCAAGAGGGCATCCTTGAGTTGTTTCGCATCTGTGATATTTAACTTTTGTTCCAGGTAATTATAATCAGGCCGGTCAATCATTGATAAAAGAAAAACTGTATCATAAAAATCACGGCCCTTGTTTCTTTCACGATTGATGATGGCATAAAATTTTTGCGCCAGCAAAATATCCAACGGAGTAATGAATACAGTTGTGAAAATATCAAAGCGGTTCAGAATATAACGCTGCGGAATAAAATCAAAATGCTGCGGCTCCGTATCTAATTGTATCAGTATTTTTTCTTCAGGATGACCTGACAGGCCTTCCCGGTACAGCAACTCAGGAAAACGGATATAGCAATGATAAGCCCCGCGGTAAACCGTTTTCATTTCCACGCTGTATCCTTCCTGTTCTAATTGTTTGCGGATAAGCACAGCAATTTTTTCAAACACATCTTCCTGCATATGCAGGTTATCAAAATCGAGAGCTTCAGTAAAACGGGTATTGCCATGCACAATGCGCAGGCAGGTGCCGCCCAGGAAAACAAACTGACCCGCATATTCACTGTCAAAAATGATCTGCAAAATTTTATACTGCAGGTATTCACGCAGTATAAAACGTTTGAAACCCCGCAGGGGTTCAGGATAATTCTTTTCTATTTCAGGCAGGGTGAGCATGAAGCGATAATTTTTTCAGATGCTTTATTCTTTTATCAAG
>JANOJO010000404.1:0-2020 GCA_031418795.1 Bacteroidota bacterium
GAATTTGAAAAAGAAAAAGATGCTACAGCTTACTGGCAACACAATTTTTCGAAAGAAGATCATGAGTTGAGGGTTGAATTCAATGCCTCTGCACAGGATGAAGTAGAAGACAATCATTATACAAATGTTTACAAATTTCCATTGCTTCCTACTTCATTTGATAACACCTTAATAAAACAGGGAGAATACCAGCAGCAGCTTACCATTGATTATACAAACCCCCTGTCAGATGATTCAAAATTAGAAGCAGGTTATGATGGATCATTCAACCAGACAGATATGGATTTTTATGGAGAATACTATGATATCTCACAGGGGAAATTTGTAAAAGATTTAGTAAAAACAAACCAGTTCAAATACAATGAAGTCATCCATGCATTTTATGGAACCTACCAGCGCAGTTATCATGCTTTTGGATATTCGGCAGGATTGAGACTTGAACAAGTTTTTATTAATGGCCATCTTGTCACCAAAGATTCACTGATAAGCAACCAGTACTTTAAAGTTTATCCAACATTGCATTTTTCCTATAAATTAAAAAATGGTGAGCTACAGTTGAATTATAGCAGAAGGGTACACCGTCCAGAAGGAGACCAACTGAATCCGTTTCCTGAATACCAGGATCCATTTAATATAAGAGCAGGTAATCCAAATCTGCTGCCAGAAGTAACACACTCAGTTGAGTTTGGATATAAATGGCAGAATGAACATTTTTCTTTTGTACCCAGCTTGTATTACCGTTACAAACAAAATGGATTTACTTCAGTAATCATTCGCCTCAATGATTCGGTTCTTCTTTCCACGCAGCAGAATTTATCAAATGATAAATCAACCGGGCTTGAATTAATTTTTTCGGCCAAAGCAGGAAAGTTTCTTACTGCCAATCTTAGTTCTAATTTTTTTTACAACCAGATAGATGCAACAAACCTTGGATATGACAATAATAAATCGATCATATCCATGAGCACCAATTTCAATTCAACAATTACGCTTACCAAAACTACTATGTGGCAGGTGAGTTGCAATTATCGTTCGGCACGGCTGACGCCACAGGGAAAATCGTTCGGTTCTTTTGTTTTGAATTCAGGAATAAGACAGGATCTTTTCAAAAAGAAAGTCTCCGTAATCCTTACCGCTTCTGATATTTTTAAAACCCTGAAACAGAAATCTGAATTAAATACGTTGTATTTAAAACAAAACTCGGTTAGCAGAAGAGATGCAAGAATTATTTATTTGGGAATCAGTTACAGGTTTGGCAAGTTGATTAAAAAACAAAGTGAAGACAAATTGCAGTTTGATAATAATCTTTAGGATTAAATAAATAATTTGTTATTTTCTTATCTCCTTTGACTTCTTAGCTGATCTTTTCTTTTCTCCATTCTTCTCTTTTTCTCCTTTCTTCTCTTAGCTTATCTTTGCCCGCTATGGAAGAATTGCTGAAACAAATAGAAGATTATAAAAAAGAAATCGCCTCATTCACTGCAGCAGATGCAAAAACAGTGGAAAAATTCCGCATTAAATTTCTCGGTACAAAAGGAATTGTAAAAGCCATCATGGGCGAAATGAAAAATGTACCGAATGAAAGAAAAAAAGAATTTGGACAAATACTGAATGAGTTCAAAAATTTTGCAGAACAAAAGTTTGAGTTACTGAAAGCAGGACTTGACTCAGGACTCCCGGCTAAAGACTCAGAACTTGATCTCACTCTTCCCGGCGACCCCATGCCACTTGGCAGCCGTCACCCGATAAGTTTAATGACGAATAGAATCATTTCTATTTTTCAAAGATTAGGATTTGCAGTAGCTGAAGGACCGGAGATTGAAGATGACTGGCACAACTTTACAGCATTGAATTTACCGGAACATCATCCTGCCCGTGATATGCAGGATACATTTTATGTACAACAAAATCCTGATTGGCTTTTAAGAACACATACAAGTAATATTCAGATTCGTGAAATGCAGAAAGGCAAATTGCCATTACGCATCATTTGTCCCGGCCGTGTATATAGAAATGAAAC
>JANOJO010000405.1:0-3136 GCA_031418795.1 Bacteroidota bacterium
CATGGAACACTCGTTATTATATTTCTTTAAGTAACGGTTTTCAAGATCACGCATTTTTTTGATTTTATAGTTAGTTTTGTCAGAATATCCGCATAAATGCAATGCCCCATGAAAAATAACCCTGTAAAGCTCTGATTTGAAAGAGGTTTTGAAAATTTTGGCATTTTCACTTACACGGGGAATACTAATATAGATTTCTGCCTGAATCTTGTTCTTAATTTCTGATAAATCAAAAGATATCACATCTGTATAATAGGATCGACCCAAAAATTGTCTGTTGATTTCTAAGAGAAACTCATCGGAACAAAAAACATAGTTTATGCTGTCCAAATTTTTTCTTTCTTTTATAAAAATCACTTCTATAAACTCCATCAATTTTTTCTTATTGGGAATAAAAAGCTTAATATCCTGAAAAAAGAAATAAACTTTTGGCATTGAACGGGAAGGCATAATTTCAAAATTCGTAAACATTCAACAATAAACACCTGTAGTTTTGTCTTTATTATGGATAAAAAACTTTCTGAATTAAAGCCCGGTCAGCATGCAATTATCCGAAAATTTGAAAGTGATGAAATTTTTCTGAAACTAATGGAAATGGGATGCCTTCCTGGGGAAAAAGTAATTCTCGAGAAAATTGCACCATTAGGCGGACCTATTTCAGTTAACATATCTGGTTATTCGTTGAGCCTACGAAAGAGCGAAGCTAATCAAATATTAGTTGAATTAATTGATTGATTATCAATATATTAAATGCAAATAGGTTTATTTTTTGGCTCTTTCAATCCAATTCACAACGGCCATTTTATCATAGCTAATCATATTTTAAATGAAACACAATTGAAAAAAATATGGTTTGTTGTTTCTCCACAGAATCCTTTGAAATCTGAAGCGACATTACTTGACGAATTTAACAGGCTTCACCTCGTTCGCTTAGCTGTTGAAGACGATAGCAGATTCAAAGCATCGGATTTTGAATTTTACCTGCCAAAGCCATCTTATACTTCACGCACATTAATATTAATGCAGGAAAAATATCCCGGACATACTTTTTCTATAATTATGGGAAGTGATAGTTATAAGAATCTTCATAAATGGAAAAACTTTGAAACGATTGTAAAGAATTACGAAACTATTGTTTACAAAAGGCCCGGCTTTGAAATTGAAAACAGAATTATAAAGTCAAAGCCCATTGTTGTAGATGCTCCTATGTTAGAAATTTCTGCAACCATGATCCGCAAACTGGTGAGAGAAAAAAAATCAATTCGTTATTTGGTCCCAGAAAAAGTAATGGAAGAAATCTTGAAAGGAGGCTATTATCGTAAGTGATTAAAAAAAGTATCCTAAGATAAGACAAACTGCCACAATCAAAGGAGAAACAATCCGAGTAAAACGAAGCAATAAAAAAGTTCCTACAATTACACTCAAATTTACTAAACTGATTGTCTTGGGAGAAATGAGAGATATATCTTTCATGATATAAAAAGTAGAGGCAATCATGATACCCACCACCACAGCATTTATTCCTTCAAGAGACCGATAAACTGCGGCATACTTTTTCAGGTTATTCCAAATTGGGAAAAAGAAAAGAACAAGAAGGGCGCTGGGAAGAAAAATTGCAAGCATCCCGATCAGGCAACCCAGAACCTGCATCTCGCTACCCATATCTTTAAGAGACATGCCTCCGGCGAAAGAGGCAATCGAAAATACCGGTCCGGGCACAGCCCTCACCATTCCCATACCCGTGTACATATCCTCTTTTAGAATATTAACTACATCCGGATCTTTTTCTTTGATTGCTTCTGGACGTACACTGTATTGCTCATACATCATTGGCATCAACACCTGCCCTCCACCAAAAACCAGGCTTCCCATCCGGTATGTATTTTCAAAGAGATTGATTACTTTCCTGTTGGGCCAGTCATTTTCTTTTGCCACCTGACTCATGATACCAGCTCCAATAAATATTATTGCAAACAACCAAAAATTCCACCACTTTATTTTTTTTGGTTTTTGTTCAATTTGAGGAATTCGTTTTTTACTCAGATTGGTAGCAACGCCACCGGTAACAATGAGTATTGGAAATATCCAGGGTTGTTGAAATAAGATATAGGTTGCTGCTGTGCCAACGATCATTACAATCCAGGTTATGGGATTAATAATAAAATGAGAAAAAACAGTATAAGAAGCATAAACCAGGAAGCCGGCGGCCATGGGGGCAATAAATTTGAAAATATCAGTATGCAGTGTTTTTTGGTCAAAATTGTGAAGTAAAAATGAAAGAGCCCCCATCATTATGGATGCAGGAAGAATCCAGATGATCAATGTAACCACTGCAAGCGGAACGCCTCCTCTTTTATACCCGATCAATGTAATAGTTTGGGTAGAAGATGCACCGGGAAGTAATTGGCAAAAAGCATTATATTCCATCAGTTCCTGTTCGGTGACATAAGGCCGCTGTTTAACAAAAGTTTTCAGCATCATGGCAATATGTGCCTGTGGGCCACCAAATGCAGAAATGCTGTGAAAGAAAACAGCTCTAAGAAAAGGGATATGACGAACCAGCATTCTGCATTAAATATAGAAAAAATCAAGTAACACAGAAATAAAGAAATAATAACAATCCACTATTTCTACTAAATTCATAAAAAATTTCTAATGAAGTTATATTCCCTTACCGCTGTTTTGGTTTTGATATCAATGCAACACCATGCCCAGGAGTCCAATACACTAAAAGAAAAAGCGTATGCAGCCGTAGATAAAATAGAATCAAGGTGCATTGCCTGGCGCAGGGACATTCATCAACACCCTGAACTGGGGAATAATGAATACAGAACCGCAAAACTGGTTGCTGATCATTTAAAGAAACTTGGGCTTGATGTAAAAGAAAATGTTGCGAAAACCGGGGTTGTAGGAATATTAAAAGGCGGTAAGCCGGGTCCTTGCATTGCTCTTCGGGCTGATATGGACGCATTACCAATTATTGAAAAACCCAATGTACCGTTTACTTCAACTGCAAAATCAGTTTATAACGGAATAGAAGTGGGGGTAATGCATGCATGTGGTCATGATACACACGTTGCCATACTGATGAGTGTGGCAGAAATTCTTGCAGGGATGAAAAACGAATTGAAAGGTA
>JANOJO010000406.1:0-3374 GCA_031418795.1 Bacteroidota bacterium
TCAATTTTATATATGCAAGTTCTTTGATACATTGTTTTTAAAGCTAAACAAAAGCATGACATACGGAATAATGAAATTGCTGCACCAAAAATCATAAAAAATCTGTGAGAAATTTCTCAATTTTTTTTGAGAAAACTCTCAATTTTTCCTGTGATTTTTCTCAAACATTGAACGCAAACGGTAAATAGTTTTGGTTCATCATTAGCCTGACCCGCTCCTGGCGGGAGCGGATGAACCGGAGACGCCGAAAACCGGAACATTAAAAAGAGTAGGCAAAAAACTATTTGTTATGAAAAAGATATTTGGAATCATTTTTATCAGCCTGCTGGTATTTACTGCCACGTTGCAGGCGCAGGTTTGTCCTGGAGTTTCTGTAGAAGCTTTTCCCCAGAACCCGCCGATGGGTTCATATTTTAATTATGGAGTAAGGGTAACATTAAGTGGAGGATATAATGGGGTTGGTGATGTAACTGTTACCGGATACATTTATAATGTTGGAAGCCCAAACACTAATCACCCTTTTAGTTTGACAATATCAGGCGGAAATACAGCAGAAACTGCTGGCGATTTTTATAATGCTGGGGAATCTGGTGAAGCAACAGCAGAGATTAGTTCGGTATCGCCTTGTCCTGCATTTCCACTACTTAACATGTCTTCAGGACTGTTAGAATTTATTGGCCAAAAATGGGCTGAAATAAATACTGATGGAGAGGATATTTGCTCGCAAGTGAATACAATAACTTCAGATGTTACTGGAAATGCCGGGGTATTAACCTACCAAAATTGGGTTCGGTTTGTACAAATAGGACAAGCAATTGATGCATTAAACGGTGTGTGGAATGAGTTGTATGCTGCTAAAATGGATGCCATTATTAGTTATGCATATTCAATCAGTGCAGTAAATGGCGCTAACGATGAAGCTACCAGGGAACTTGTTTGGGATATAATTGAAGAAAATCTTTTTGTAATTGCGGAGGATAAGGCTACAGCTTGTCTTGAAGCGAAATATAGTTTCAATTCATTAAGCAAGGCTATAAAGGAGGAGGAAGACACTTGGCTTGATGGACAAACAAGCGAAGAATTTAATCCGGGTGATTCGCCAAGATTTACGGAAGTTTTATATGATGAAGAATTCTGGTCTCTTATTAACGCAAACAGAGCCTATGACATTGAAAATACCGATCTTGAACCTGAAATGCTTGAGGAGATGCCCACGGAAGAACAAGTTAGTTTCATAGAAACAATACAGGAAATAGTTGATATTTTGGGTGGTGTCGTAACAATTGCCACCGAATTGCATGGCTTGTTTGCAGATTGTGCGGGAACAACCAGCGTAAATCACGAAGACTATAAATACGGGGTTAAAGTTCCAAATGAACAATCATGGGTTGGTTATTATATAATTCAAAAAGGCCAGGCAATAGATTTTGCAAACAAAACAATTACTAAAATAAAGGGCAAAGCAAGATTGTATAAAGAGAAAAGTAACGGGAAAAGAAAAAGGGATCGCAAAAACAGAGCGAGTATTGGTTTTTGTGCAAAAGAATTTAACAATTGCCAAAGCCAAGATTGGCCATCTGACCCAGGAAATTATGTATCACCTCATCTGGATGGCCAAAAAGGTGGAAGGGTGAAAATAAAGCATCGTGAACCTAAGGCTTTGGCAATAGAATATTCTTACCATTTTCTTCAATTCAAATTTGGTAAGAATGGCATTTATGCAGGCGCAATAAATTTATTAGGAAATACGGGATGCACTCATGCATCAAACACTAATTGGTAAGTTTTTTAACATGTGGTTGGCAGAGAAGTGAATCTGCCAACCCTTTATAAAAAGTGCTATTATGAAGAATATCTGTTTACTTTTTTTGCCATTGTTGTTATTAACAAAAATTGGGCATAGCCAGGGCTTGTTCAAAAAATCTGTAAAATCTGCCTATGTTCTTTATGGCCGCCATTTCATAACAAAATATTCAGTTGACAGTGGAAGTACAAATTTGGCAGGATCAAAAATGTATATTGGATGGCAAGCAGGCTTTAATCTTGACTATAATTTTAATAAAAATTGGGGGCTTAGGACTGGGATTGCTGCACACATTCATTTTGTTGCTGAAATCTTTTATGGAGTGACAGCAGTTCCTGATTCAATTTCAAAGTTGGATGAATTACAACCTAAAAACAAAATTCCAGCTCAGGCTTTATTGGATCCACTTTTTATAGAAAGGAAAAGCATTGGCATCCCTGTAAAGGCAATGTACCAAATGAATCTTTCAAAAAAATATGATTTAAAATTTACCGGCGGTCTTTATTTGAACATTTATTTCCCTTCAAGGAATGAAAATATCAGCCAGCTTATACCACTTCCTGATTCATTGGCTCCTTATGGTTATAATTATACTGCGGCCTTTACAATACATCGTGATTTTAATAAAAGCGCAGATCTTTCCAAACCATTTATTGAGTGGCAATCTGATATTGAAGTGATTCGTAAATTTAAACGAAGTGGGGCGATTTTAGCTGGAATGAAGATACATATAGGTACAAAAAAATTAGAAAAAGCAGAATTTACAACATGGCCAGATTTTTCCGACTCTCGTTCAAAAGGTCATTATACTCTTAATAGAAGTTATATCGGTGTTTATGCAGGGTACAGATTTGGCAAGAATCATTCAAAGTAAGTATTGAAGGTTTTGCTTTCACTCTTCAGAAAGCCTAAATTTTTATTTTTCAGACATGAAATCTCTTTTCCCAATATTATTTTGGTTATGGCCTGTTGTTGCATATACACAGGCAAAAGATAGTTTGCCAAAAGCAAATGCTAAAAATATTCCTGTACAACCCATTCAAAAAATAAATGCCAAAGATTACAAACCCGAAATATTCACCAGCGGTTTTATTGATATTGTTAACAGCGGACAAGTAAATGCATCAGCAAGATTTATCCGGTTGTACATTGGGGAGCCGGGTAAGTTTGCCATTCCGCTTTCTATTTACAGTGGTGTTTCTTCCAATAATTTTGCTAATCAGCAAAGCCCCGTTATTAATCGTAGCAATGACCAATTAGTTACAAATTTTATAAACCCACTCAGCGGTCTTGCCAATATTTCAATAGATGGTGTCATTTTTTTTAAAAAGAAAAATGAAAAGACAACTAAGACAGGGCTGCTGTATCATGCAGGTGTACGGGTACTTACTGGCATAAGAACCGGGCCGGTTACTAATCCTACTACCGGTAAACCACTTAATTTTCTCAATAGTTTTTCTTCCCTGGGTTTTTATTTTCAAACCGGCGCCTGGGAACGTAACAATGCAAAAAATGTGGGAGTATCCTGGTTTGCATTCAGGTATATTGGTTGTTATACTAATCCATCACA
>JANOJO010000407.1:0-2543 GCA_031418795.1 Bacteroidota bacterium
TTATTTTTCTTGAATTTTCAAATGCTGTTCTGTTCTTAATGAGTAAACCGTTTTTTGCAGACAGTGCAGTTGATTTTGCTACCACTAATGGTACAGCTAAACCCAAAGCATGAGGACAACAAATAACAATTACAGTCACCATTCTTTCCATGGCAAAAGCAAGAGACTGTCCTGTAAAATACCAATATAAAAATGTGGATATACCGGCAAGCAACGCAATAATAGTTAACCATCTTGCTGCGGTATCAGCCAGCAACTGTGTTTTTGATTTTGATTTCTGAGCATCATCAACCAGTTTTATTACCTGCGAGAGATAAGAATCTTTTGCTGCATGAGAAACTGTAACCTTTATGGAACCATTTCCATTAATTGCACCTGCAATTACCTTATCCCCTGTTTTCTTTTCCACTGGTTTTGATTCACCGGTGAGCATGGATTCATTCAGATAACTTTCACCTTCTGATATAATACCATCTGCAGCCACTTTTTCTCCCGGCTTAATTAGAATGATATCTTTTTCTTTGAGGGATTCTGTTTTTACATCAGTTACTTTTTCGCCCTGCACCAAATGTGCATTATCCGGCATGAGTTGTACCAGTAACTCTAATTCTCTTGATGCACCTGCAACGGATTTCATTTCAATCCAATGTCCCAATAACATTATCCCGATAAGTGTTGTCAACTCCCAAAAAAAGTCCATGCCCTGCAAACCAAATACAATAGCTACGCTGTAGATATAAGCAACAGTAATAGCAAAGCCAATTAAAAACATCATGCCCGGATTCTTTGCTTTTGCTTCTTCTACTAATCCTTTTAAAAAAGGCCAGCCGCCATAAAAGAAAACAACAGATGACAAAACAAGCAATATATATTTTGAGCCGGGAAAACTGATATGAAGATTCAACCAATGCTGTATCATTTCTGATAACAGCATGATGGGAATAGTTAATATCAACACCACATAAAACCGTTTTTTGAAATCGGCAATCATCCCGCCATGGGCGGAATGATTATGGCCCGCATGACCCATATGCGGATTAGATTCCTGAGTCTGCGTTAAATTTTTTTTTTGGATTCTCCTGTTACAAGAACGAGGTTCATTCCACATTTAGGACAGTTGCCCGGCTTATCCTGTTTGATTTCTGGGTGCATGGGGCATGAGTAAATGGTACCTGTTTGCTGAATGAGGTTTTCATTATTATGTTCCATGGAGGAAATATTTATTTTTGAAACTACTTTTGGTTAGAGAGCCATGCTTTAAAATTAGCAATTTCTTTGCTTTGATCCGTACTCATCTTCTGTGCCATTTTTTTCATTTCCCTTTGCTTGCCATATGATATTTCATCCTCAGCCATTTTTACAGCACTTTCGTGATGGGCTATCATCATCTTTGCAAAATCCTTATCTGAATTTCCGGTTATTTGCATACTGCTCATTTTATCCATCATGGTTTTCATCGCTTCGTTCAATTCGTTATGCATCGCTCCATTTATAGTTTTTTGGGCTGGCACTTTGTAATTATTAATAAACTGCTGCAATTGTTTTATCTCCGTTTTTTGTGCTGTAACTATATCCTGCGCCATAGTTTTTATCTGTTCGTCAGTCCCTTTCGCAATTTCCTCTCCGCTCATATCAATAGCTGCCTGGTGGTGCATGATCATCATATTTGCAAAGTCAAGATCAAAATCACCTGACATCTTCATGCTATTCACCTTTGCCATCGTATTGTTCATTAGTTGCATCATGCTATTACCCATTTGCATTTCCCCTGCATTCATTGAATCATTTTGCATCCCGTGATTCATTGAACTATCCATACCGCTTTTTGCCGCAGTATTATTTGAATCACCGCATGACAGTAAAAAGCATGCATTAACAAATAAGGCAGCTACGATTAATTTTTTATTTTTCATTTATTTGATTTATTTACAGGGTGGCGGCTATTTTCCTCTTCTGGACCGGGTAAGCAACACTACTATTACTATAACAACGACAAGTATGAAACCCCACCAACCCATATGCATTCCGCCGAAATAGTAATCCCCGTTATTCTGCATCATTGTATTAATTTTTGGAATTTGATAATGGGATTAATGTTTCATTCCTTCCATCTTCATATCCTTGTTTTCTCCCTTCATTTTTTCCATCATATCCATCATTTCCTTGTTCCCCATCATCGCTTTACACATTCCTGACATCATTGTTGTATCATTCTTACTTGCTTCCATCATATTCATCATCATACTGTGCATCATAGCTGGATTATCTTTCATCATTTTCATCATCGAATTATTATCCCCCATCATCATTGTTTGATGTTGATGCATCATCATTTTACCGTTTTGGCTGTTCATCATGGCCCCCATCATTTCTTTCGCCATTGTACTGTCGTCTGCAATTTTGTTCATCATTTCCATTCTTGTTTCTGTTTTGGAAAGCGTTTGATTTACATCTGCACCGGATTGACAGGATGCAAATAATGTAATTAATGCAATCAGCAAGCTGAGTTTTTGTAATGATTTCATGATTTTTTTTGATTTAAA
>JANOJO010000408.1:0-7015 GCA_031418795.1 Bacteroidota bacterium
ACTAAAAGAAATTCTGAAAGAACTGGAACCCTTCGGTACTATTGAAGTGGATACGGAGCAGGTAATAATTTCTGTGGTGGGCAACGAAATTTCGCAGACAGATGACATCATCAAAAAACTATTTGGCTCTATTGTAAATATTCCGGTGCGTATGGTTTCTTATGGCGGCAGCCCGCATAATATTTCATTATTAGTTTCTGCAAAACATAAAACAAAAATTCTGCAGCAGTTGAATAAGGGGATGTTTGGGTTGGATTAGTTTTTTACCTCCAACAAAAAAGCCCCGCTTCCGCAGAGCTTCAAACTTTTCTTACTCGTAACTCGCAACTCATAACTCGTAACTCTGAACTCTCCACTCACAACTATATCACCAGCATCGCATCTCCATAACTAAAGAATCTGTATTTATCCCTGATAGCTTTTTTATAAGCTTCAGTCGCCAGATCAAAACCGGCACAGGCGCAGGTCATAATCAGCAAACTTGTTTTTGGCAAATGAAAATTGGTGATGAGCGAATCAGCAATATTAAAATCATAAGGCGGGTGAATAAACATATTGGTCCAGCCTTCGGATGGTTTCAGTAATTTTTGTGCAGTGAAAGAAGATTCAAGTGCTCTCATGGTTGTGGTACCCACAGAGCAAATGCGATGGCCATATTCTTTTGCACGGTTCACAATCTTGCAGGGCGTTTCTTCTATACGGTAATATTCTGCATCCATTTTATGCTTGCTCAGGTCTTCCACTTCTATGGGGCGAAAAGTACCGAGGCCTGTATGCAATGTTACTTCAGCAAAACGAATTCCTTTTATCTCCAATCTTTTTATTAACTCACGGCTGAAGTGCAGACCGGCAGTAGGTGCAGCCACAGCGCCTTCATGCTTTGCATACACTGTTTGATAACGTTCTTTATCTTCTTCGTCGGGTTTGCGTTTTATATATTTCGGCAGCGGAGTTTCGCCCAGCTTTTCCAGCATGGCACGAAAATCTTCTTCAGAATTTTCCCAGAGAAAACGAATAGTACGGCCGCGGCTGGTGGTGTTATCAATTACTTCGGCTACTAATTCTTCAGCATCGCCAAAATAAAGTTTGTTACCCACTCGAATTTTTCTTGCCGGGTCCACTATCACATCCCACAGGCGGTTGGGTTTATTCAGTTCACGCAGCAGGAACACTTCAATCTTGGCGCCTGTCTTTTCTTTGCGTCCGTACATGCGGGCAGGAAACACTTTTGTGTTGTTCACTACAAACACATCCTTGTCATCAAAATAATCTAAGATGTCGCGGAAATGTTTATTCTCCATTTGTCCGGTGTGGCGATGCACCACCATCATGCGGGCATCTTCACGTCGCTTGGTCGGATTCTGGGCAATAAGATTCAGGGGAAGGTCGAAACGGAATTGTGAAAGCTTCATGGGCTAAAATTATTTTTAATGTCAACTGCTGAATCCAAATATATCTCAGGATATACGGGGCATCAACAAAAATTAAAATTGGTTAATAATTATACTGGTGACATGTCCGGTAAATATTTAACCGGGGAGGGGGGTGTTTATGACTCCCATCCGGCCTTACGGCGCCGGGCAGGTTCACTCAGTTTTAAAGTGGGCAAAGGTATAGGATTTCGCTTCCCAAACTTGTTTTATTTTTCACATTTTGCAAACGGTTTCCACTATCCGTCATACCGGTAAGCAGTTGGAAAATAGTTAGTTCATTAAGTAGAGTAGTTCTAGTGATTCAGAGGTACATTTCACAGGTAGATAATAAAATTCGATAAGACAGCCTCACATTACTCAAATTAATGACATTTCCCGGCAGGTTTGATTTCAATAAACTCTTTGCCCAAATTTTATTTAGCCAATTAGTTTATAAAACTGGTGTATTGCTATAATTTTATGGATTATACCATTTTCCAAATCTATTAAAATCTAAACCGAAAACCAGTTCATCCACTTTATGAATAAACTATTTTTTCTTATCCCCGCATTCACTATTTGTTTTTTTTCTTTTGGCCAGCAAAAAAATAAAAACAAAAAATACCCCAGCCTGTTTTGGGAAATAACCGGTAATGGTTTGAAAAAGCCATCTTATCTATTTGGCACCATGCATGTGAGCAGCAAGATCGCTTTTAATTTATCCGATTCATTTTATCTGGCCATCAAAAATTCCGAGGTAGTGGCGCTGGAAAATAATCCTGAAAGCTGGCAGGAGGATATGGATAAATATGAATCGAACAATGAATACGACTATGTAAATTACCAGGATGGATTGAATGGAGAAATGCCAGCCGGTTTTTTTAATATCAGCTCTCTGCGAATTGAAAAATATGAAAGCAATTTAGAGATGGCATTGTTTATGAAACCAGCCGTCATCAATAACCTGCTGTACAGAAGTTATTCTGATTACGGCAGCGATTTTGAAGAAGACACTTATCTTGATTTATATATTTTTCAAACAGGCAAGCGGATGGGCAAGCGGGTGGCCGGTGTAGAGAAATATGCTGAAAGCATGAGGCTGATGAATGAAGCTTTTAAAGATGCTGCAAAAGAAAAAAACAAAAAAGAAAAAAGTTTTGATTATGATGAAGAATATGCGCCGGCGAAATTGCAGGAAGCCTATCGCTCCGGCAATCTTGATTTACTTGATTCCGTAAACAGGTTCAACAGCCAGTCAGAAGCGTTTGATGAAAAATTTTTGTATAAAAGAAATGAAATTCAGGCAAACTCCATTGATTCTATTTTAAAAAAATATTCTTTGTTCGTTGGCGTAGGCGCAGCGCATCTGCCGGGCAACAGGGGTGTGATAGAAATGCTGCGGAAAAAAGGATACCAGCTTCGCCCAATTTTTATGGGTGCAAGAGACAGCCGGCATAAAGAAGAAATAGAAAAAATTCGTGTGCCGGTAATTTTTTCCACACAAACATCAGATGATGGATTTTTTAAAGCAGATATTCCCGGTAAATTTTACAGCAATAAAAATGCCTTGATAGATCTGCTGCAATATGCTGATATGGCCAATGGAAGTTTTTATATGGTAACCCGTGTAAAAACCAACAGCCTGTTTTGGGGGCATGGTGTGGATGAAGTGGCCAAAAAAATTGACAGTGTGTTGTATGAAAATATTCCGGGTAAAATTTTAACTAAATCAGAAATTTCAAAAAATGGTTACCGCGGATATGATATTTCCAACCGAACACGGCGGGGAGATTTTCACCGGTACAATATTTTTATCACGCCATTCGAAGTATTGTTTTTCAGAATGGGTGGCATTGGTGATTATGTAAAGAATGGTGATGAAGCAAAGAAATTTTTTGGCAGTATTCAATTAAAAGAACTGAAGAATGGCGGGTGGAAAAAATTTCAACCTTCTTTCGGGGGCTTCAGTGTTTATTTGCCGCAGGAGCCTGATGTAAAAATAAATCACCCTGTACAGTTTGATGCAGAAGAAAAATCTACCGGCACGCATTTTTCCATACTGAGAACCGATATTCATAATTACAATTTTGCGGAAGAAGATAGTTTTGATTTAAACCTGATGGATGAAAGTTTTGCTTCATCAGAGTTTATTGAAAAAACAATTGATAGAAAACAGAATATGTTTAAAGGTTTTCCTGCGCTGGATTGCCACTACCTGCATAAGGATGGTTCAGTATTTGTAAACCGCTACATCATTCAGGGCCCGCATTATTATGCGCTGATAGCTCATGGTAAAAAAGAAAATGAGAGCATGAACCGTTTTTTTAATTCTTTTGAAATAAAACCATTTTTGTACAAAGATGCTTCAGAAAAAAAAGATACCTCCCTGTACTACACGGTTTCCACATCCTGGTTTCCTGAAAGCAAAAAAGAGAAAACAGAACTGGCAAATGAAAACACGTATGATGATGAAGAGGATACTGATTATGAATATTACGATGCCCGCAATTATAAAACAAGACTGATAAAAAATGACACCACCGGCGAAGCCATCTTTATAAGTTTTTATAAATCGCCAAAATATTTTTACAGCAAAGACAGTTCTGTACTTAATGAAAAAAGCGAACGTATTTTTTATGGCGATGATTCCTCGTGGATAGTAAGAAACAATAAAAGAACCGTGATGCCGGGTAAACCAATGCTGATGGAAGCGATGCTGTCTGACACTGGAAGCAGCCGGGCTATCTGGACAAAATCTTTTTATAAAAATGGCGTGGGGTACTCCTTAATGGCGCAAACGGATACGCTGCTTTCATCCGGCAATTTTATAAAAAATTTCTTTGCAACATTTTCGCCGGCTGATACAGTGAAAGGCTACAATCCATTTATAAAAAAATCTAAAATTTATTTTGATGATTTTTTCAGCGCCGATAGTGTGATAAAAAATAAAGCAATCCGCTCCATCAGCCAGGTGGAGTTTGATTCCACTGACTTGCCCATGATGGATAAAGCCATTCATAGTTTTACCTGGAATGATAAAAAATACCTGGACAGGAAGGTGACTTTTATAAACAAACTGGGAGCAATACCCGATAAAAAAAGTTCAGACCTGCTGAAACAGTTTTATTATGAGGCCGGCGATACCGTTCAGTTGCAAAATGCAGCGTTGGAATCTTTATTAAAAAATAAAACCCAATATGCTTTTAATATTTTCAAAGATATAATTACAACCGAGCCACCGGTGCTAGATATGGGCATAAGCAATTACAATTATCTTTCTTTATCTGGTTTTAATAAAGCAAATAATTATTTACCGGATATAAACAATGGAAATTTTCTTGATGAACTTTATGATTCGCTCCTGCTTACAAAAACAATTTTACCGGAATTACTGCCCCTGATGAACTTAGACGATTACAAATGGCCGGTGATGCGTCTGTTAAAAATTATGGTGGATAGTAATCTTGTGCAGCCCAAAGAGTATGAAATTTATTTCAGCAAGTTTCTGTTAGAAGCAAAGCAGGCCGTAAAAAAGCAATCGATTGAAGAAAAAAAATCCGCTATTGAAAAAGCGGAGGAAGAAAAGAAAGAAACAAAATCGTACAATTTTTATAATAAAGATGAATCAGATAAAGGGAATGAGAAACTGATTGCTTATGCCACTTTGCTGCTTCCATTTCAAAATACCAAACCGGGTGTGGATGCAGTCATAAACCAGTTACTTTCATCAGGCGATAAACGCTTAAAGTATAACACAGCTTATTTGCTGCTCAGAAATAAAAAATCATTTCCAGATTCTCTGCTTACTTATTTTGCAGGCATTGATGAGTACAGATACGAGTTGTACTCAGATTTGAATGAATTGAAAATGCTGAATAAATTTCCGGCTTCTTTTAATAACCATCAGGATCTGGCAAGAAGTAAATTGATTTCTTCTTTGGGAAACAGTAAACCAGATTCATTGATTTTTCTGGATAGCTTAACGGCGGCAGATAATAAAAAAAGCGGACTTGTATTTTTTTATAAATACAAATTAAAAAAGGATGATGTGTTCTGGAAATTAGCCACTGTGGGCCTGATACCACCTGATGCAAACGAATTTCTTTTTAAAGATGAAAAAGAAAAAAGTAATTACTCAACCATGCCTGCTAACTATAAGTCATACTACAAAAAGAGTAATCAGTTTGCATTTACTAAGTTTACTGATGTAAAAATAAAAGAAGATGAACCGCTGCGGGAACAGTTTAACAAGCAGTTGAAAAAAATGCTTTATTCAAAAAGAAAAAGCGGAAGAATGTTTTACGAGGAAGTACGGGACAGGTATAACACAACAACTATGTTTCGGTAATAAGGATTCTATACCTTAACTATTTTTTTTAATTGCATTAAAACCTCAAATGCCTTACGGTCATTCCATCATTGATTAATTGCTTCAGCGATTCAATTCCGATTTTCAAATGTGTGGTTACAAATTTTGCAGTTACTTTTATATCACTGGCTTCGGTTTTTACACCCTCGGGTATCATGGGCTGATCACTTACTAAAAGCAATGCACCTGTTGGTATTTTATTATAAAAACCTACGGTGAAAATGGTGGCCGTTTCCATATCAATTGCATAAGCTCTTATCTCCTGCAGGTAATTTTTAAACTCTTCATCATGTTCCCACACTCTTCGGTTGGTAGTGTAAACAGTACCTGTCCAGTAGTCCACACCAAAATCACGAATTGTTGTTGACAATGCTTTTTGCAAAGCAAATGCTGGCAGCGCCGGCACTTCTGCAGGAAAATAATCATTACTTGTTCCTTCGCCACGGATAGCAGCAATGGGTAAAATAAGATCGCCAAGATTATTTCTTTTTTTCAATCCGCCGCATTTGCCCAAAAACAAAACAGCTTTTGGTTCAATAGCAGAAAGTAAATCCATCACCGTAGCAGCAGTGGGGCTGCCCATTCCAAAATTGATAATGGAAATATCATCCTTGGTAGCGCATTGCATGGGTTTGCCCTTACCGGTAATTTTTACTTTATTCCATCTGGCAAACAGTTCTACATATTTACTAAAGTTGGTAAGCAAAATATACTTGCCAAATTTTTCTAATTGCTGCCCGGTATAACGGGGCAACCAGTTTTGTACTATTTCTTCTTTTGTCTTCATAAACCCCAACCCCTGAAGGGGCTATTAGTTTTATAATTTAATAGGTAAATTTAACTCAATTACTTTTACATAATGATAAAAATTAAATATCCTGAATTTAAATATAATATTAAAAATGAAGCGGGAAAAGATTTGATATTTGATACAATTCGTAAGCAATGGATTGTTTTAACAGATGAAGAATGGGTGCGGCAAAATTTTATCCGCTTTCTTGTACAGGAAATGAAATATCCTGAAACATTAATTGCAGTAGAAAAAGAAATTCAGTTGGGTGAATTAAAAAAGCGGTTTGATATTCTTGTTTACAATAAAGATCATCAGCCGTGGATGCTGGTAGAATGTAAAGCCGGTGATGTGGCTCTTGACGAAAAAGTTTTTCAGCAGGTATTGCGGTATCATATTTCTGTTCCCTGTACTTTTCTTATTATCACCAACGGGCAATACAGT
>JANOJO010000409.1:0-2463 GCA_031418795.1 Bacteroidota bacterium
TATACCTGCGGTTGGTTGCTTCTAATTGCTGAAGACGCATTTCAATAGTATTCATATAAAATTAATTTAGTTAGAAAATTAGTTCTTTATAAAAATATAAAGAATATTATTTATTCCCATCAGAATTCTTGTTGTTGAAAAGCTGATTTGTACCTGCTGGCCGGTGAAAAGTTAATAGTTAAGACCAGCGAAGCGGGGCTTTTTCTTTATCTTGACCCAAATAAGTTTCGGGGCCTCCAAAAAATAATATAAATGAAAGCAAAATCAATAAAAGGAAAATCTACAGAAGAAATCAAAGTCGCTTTGGAAGAAAGTATTGCCGATGGATTTAATCCAAAATTGGCAATTGTATTTATCTCCATCAAACAGGATAGAAAAGCTATTTGTGAAATACTGAATAAAGCAGAAATAGATATTATCGGCGCTACATCTTCCGGTGAGTTTATTAATGGGCATCAAAGTGAGGGTGAAACTGTGATGATGCTTTTGGATATACCTAAAAATGATTATTGTATTTTATTCGAAGATATTGGAGAAAGGACTTTAGAAGATGCTGCGGCAAATATGGCAAAAAAAGCTTTACAAAAATTCGATAAACCAGCTTTTATAATCTGCAGTACATTATTGTCAGTTGATGGAAAGATGGTGGATGGAGAAACCCTTGTTCGCAGTATAGAAAATACATTTGGCACCCATGTAAACATGTTTGGCGGTATGGCAGGTGATGATATTACATTAACCGGTACTTATGTTTTTACCCATAATGAATCTACCGATTATGGCATGGTTGCATTGGTACTGGATGAAAACAAAATAAGTTTACAGGGAATGGCAATTTCCGGTTGGAAACCAATGGGTATTTTCAGAACCATTACAAAAAGTGAAGGCAATTTGGTTTATACTATTGATGAACAACCGGCACTTGAAATGTATCTGCGTTTTTTGGGCAAAGAAATATCTTCAACGGATGACCAGCTTAAGTTTTATGATTCCGTAGGGGTTCATTATCCATTCCAGATAGAAAGAGAAAACCGTGAACCTATGATGTGCAATCCCATAGGATATGACAGGGAAAAAGGAGCATTAATATGTGAATCCAATGTGCCGCAGGGTTCCAGGTTTCGCTTATCATCACCACCCGATTTTAATATCATTGAAACTGTTGTTGAAAAAGCAAAAGAATTAAAAAATGAAACTCAGGCGAAGGCAGAAGCCCTGTTGATTTTTTCATGTGCAGGAAGATTAAGTGCACTGGGCCCGATGGCACATGAAGAAAATGAAGGATTATCCGGTGTCTGGAATGTTCCAATGGCCGGCTTTTATACTTATGGCGAATTTGGCAGAGCCATTAATGGAAAACATGAATTTCATTCCACTACTTGTAGTTGGGTAGCATTGAAAGAAAAATAATAATAAAACAATCAATAAACCATGAAAGCAAAATCAATAAAAGGAAAAACTGCGGCAGAAATAAAAACTGCCCTTGAAACAAGTATGGCTGACGGCTTTTCACCAACAGTTGCCATCGTACTTCTTGAAGCGGATATAGCACATGAAGCAGTCTGTTCTGTTTTATCAGAAAAAGCAATTCAGGTTTTTGGCTGTTCCACCGGCAGCAATTTTACAGATGGTGAAATTGAATCTGGTTCCATCATCATTATGCTGCTTGAAATTAAACCGGAATATTTCCAAATTAAATTAGTAACCTCAAAAAACAGAAGTTCAAAAGATACAGCTGAGGAAATCGGGAAAGCAGGACTGACTGCATTCAACAAACCGGCATTTCTCATTGTATCGGGCGGAATAACTGCTGATGGTGATGAAGTGGTGGAAGGGATAGAAAATATTTGTGGCAAAGGCATTACAATATTCGGAGGTTTGGCAGCCGACAGTTTGAAAATGATACGAACTTTTGTATTTACAAAAGAAAGTTTAACAGACAATGGAATAATAGCCCTGATTTTTAATGAAGAAAAAATCAATCTGACCGGAATGGCAATCGGAGGATGGAGACCGGTTGGTATTGAACACACCATCACACATAGTTCCGGTAATATTCTTTACTCAATAGATAATGAACCGGTATTGCAATTCATTTCGAGGTACACAGGAGTAAAAGAATTTTTCGGAGAGAATATTTCAAATATGATTTTAAGTTCCAATTTCCAGATACAGTTACTAAGAGAAAACAAACATCCGGTAATCCGTACTCCCATGTATGCAAACCCCGTTGATCAGTCTATTGTATTTGCGGGTAGTTTGCCACAGGGTTCGAAAATAAGGTTGTGTATGTTGCCAGGATTTGAAGTGATAGAAACAGCGCTAAAAGAATTTGCTGAATATAAAAATGAACAACATGAGGCAGATGCCCTGATCATGTTCTCCTGTGCCGGAAGGCAGGTATCATTAGGCCCATATGTGAGTGATGAAATAAATGGTATAAAAGAAATCTGGAATGCCCCG
>JANOJO010000410.1:0-2747 GCA_031418795.1 Bacteroidota bacterium
TCACCGGGTTGAAATATTAATTTGATAGTGCCTTCCCATTCATTTTTTAATTCATTTAAAATTTTTGCAGCACCAAGTAAACAGGTAGTATGTACATCGTGACCACATGCATGCATCACACCTTTATTTTTTGATTTATAGGGCACATCATTTTCTTCCAAAATTGGCAGCGCATCCATATCTGCCCGGATAGCGAAGATTCTTTTATCAGGATTTTTTCCTTTTATAATTCCTACCACACCTGTAGTTGCTATTACTTCAAATTGAATTCCAAACTCTTTTAATTTGGATTGAACAAATTCTGAAGTTTCAAATTCCTGGTAACTGAGCTCGGGATTAGAATGCAAGTGATGGCGTACTTCGATAAATTCTGAACTGTATTGTTTAGCGAGTTGTTTAATCTTTTCTAACATGCTGCAAAAATAATACATCGCAGTCAGCAGTAAGAAAGTATAAGTTATAAAGTTTGTAATTCCCCTTTCCCAAAGGGATGTCTATGGCAAGGGGTTATGGGTTTCATCTTTTTCCAATTTCATATCGATCGTATCATTCATAATGAAAACGCCTTTTGGAAAATGCTTCTGCATTTTTTTCTGGTAATATTCAGCATCTTTTCTTTCTTTAAAGTTTCCCACTTTTAATTTGTAATAGGGTGATTGGTAAATGAGATATGCTTTCAGTTCAGGAAAATAAGTATAGACTTTTGATTTGGCCGCTATGGCTTCATCTCTTTTGTTTGTATTAATAACAAGCAACCGGAATCCCTTTCCAATTCGCCTGGCATCACGGCTGGTTTCTTCATTAATCTGAATTTGTTTTTTTACCAGCAAATCAAGACGTGGGTCTTTATGAACAACCACAGAGTTTGTATCCACTGATTTTTTCCAGACACTGTCATCGTTAGGACGGGGCAAACTCTGGGAATAAGAATTGAAAGAATAAATAAGCGCAGCGATTAAAAATATTTTTTTCATGGTAGTTGATGAAATCAAAAACAAAGCCAAAACTATTTAAGAATAAAGATTTAATATTTTTTCAATCATTTAGTGTTATCGATTATTAAGGAAATTACAATCTTGAAGAACTTTTAAACTTGTGAACTATTCTCAATATCCTCCCCCAGCTCCCGCAATATTCTCCACCGGGTGCCAGGTGGTTTTTATTTCCTGGGTATCCATAATAAAATAAGGAGATTGCCCTTCTTCTGTTTCCCATTTTATTTTATCATAAAAGAAAATACGTTTTACATTCATGGCTGATTTTTCCCGCATCATTTTCTGAACAGCAGCATCATTTTCACAATAAATGGTTGCATTTACATCCATGTGGTCAACAAACCAGGAAGCTAGTTCTGAAACTTTTCCTGTTAAAATATTTACAACACCACCCGGCAAATCAGATGAATTCAACACTTCAGCAAATGTAACAGAGCAAAGTGGTTTTGTTTCCGATGCAAGGACAACACATGTATTTCCTCCGGTTATCACAGGTGCAATTACAGAAACCAAACCAAGCAATGAACCTTGCCTGCCGGCAAGCAGGTCATTTTGCGGAGCAATGATTGAAACAACTCCTGTTGGTTCTGGTACAGAAAAATTAAAATGAGATGAAGCCACCGGGTTTACTGCGCTGAATATTTGTTGAAACTTATCGCACCAGCCGGCATAATAAATCAAACGGTCTATTGCAAGGTTTACTTCTTTCTCAGCTTTTGCTTTTGTTGCATCCTGCAGCATCAGTTCATCAATGAATTGTGCTTTTCTTCCTTCCAGCATTTCCGCCATGCGATAAAGAATTTGTGAACGGTTGAAAGCTGCCCTTCCGCTCCATCCACCAAATGCTCCCCTTGCAGCAACCACTGCATCACGAAAATCTTTTCTTGAACTCAAACAAATATTAGCCAATTTTTTTCCATCAGCATTTGTTGGAACATAATAACGGCCCGATTCAGTTCTTGGAAATTGTCCACCGATATAAATTTTATATGTCTTCAAAACCTCTAATCGTTTTGATGAAGATTTTTTTTCTAAACCATTCTCGCTGATGCTAAGTGATGATTTTTTTATTAATGTCTTTCCCATTGTTATTTTTTTATTTGTCAGGTAACCGTGCCACGGTTTTAAACCGTGGCACGGTTATGTTCAAATCACAAGATTCAAATAAGGCAACAACCCATGCAATCCACCCTCTCTTCCAAATCCACTTTCTTTATAACCACCAAACGGAGATGTAGGGTCAAACTTATTAAATGTATTTGCCCAAATAACTCCGGCTCTCATCCGCTTTGTCATATTAAAAATCTTTGAACCTTTATCCGTCCACACACCGGCACTCAATCCATAAGGTGAGTTATTTGCTTTTTCAATTACTTCATCATCAGTTCTGAAAGTTAGTATAGCCAGCACCGGGCCGAAAATTTCTTCCTGTGCAATGCGGTTACTTTGTGCCACATTGGTAAATAAAGTTGGTCTGCACCAGAAACCTTTGCCCGGCAATGCACAACTGCTTTCATACATTTCACTTCCTTCCTGCACACCAATTTTTATATACTTATGAATTGTTTCCAATTGCTGACGTGAATTGATTGCCCCGATATCAGTATTCTTATCCATCGGGTCGCCAACAATCAGTGATTCAATCCTGTCTTTCAATTTTCTTATCACCTGTTTTGCTACCGATTCCTGTACATACAACCGCGAACCTGCACAACACACATGACCCTGGTTAAAATAAATTCCATTGATAAC
>JANOJO010000411.1:0-4688 GCA_031418795.1 Bacteroidota bacterium
ACTACTTCATAACCATTCAAAGAATTGTTCCAGTCTTTTTTTTCATAATAAATTTCTCCGCGGTAAAAATTTGCATCCAGTGAATAAGCCCCATTTGGAAAACGCTGAACATAATTATTAAATGCAGTTAATGCCGCATTCGTATTTCCATTTTCATATTGCGTGTAAGCTACTGACCACGAAAGTGAATCTTCTGTGCTGATGTCAAGTGGTCTGCCCAACTGGCGCATGTAATTTGCATATTCATCCGGCTTGCCGTCTTCTATATAAATGCTTTTTATGTTTTCAATGGCTTCATCTGCTTCTACTGAATTTGGATATTGGGTAATTACAGATTTAAACTGTGTCAAAGCATCCCGGTTATTGTTAAGATTATATTGGGCAATACCCAATTTTAAAGTTGCCTGTGGTTTCAAACTATTATTAGAGGAAAGTTTGAGTACATTATTAAGATATGGAATAGATTCACGGAAGCGTTCATCGGCCAAATAAGTATTGGCAATTTCCATATTTGCATCGCCAACAAGATTAGATGTGGGAAATTTTCTGGCCATCGTGTTCATCAGGCTTATTTTTTCTGATGAATTTTTGATGCCTCCAATCATTGCAACCTGAAATGTAGCATAGTCTTCAGCCGGCCATGAAAACTTTATTACATTATCATACATGGTTTTTGCTTTGCTATAATCCCGGATCATAAAATAACAATCTGCGCTGCGGATATATGCATCCTGAGTAAGTGCATCAGAATTCAGAGCCGGATTTTTACCCACCTGTTCAAAAAATTTCAATGCAGCCGGATAATTTTCTTTCCGCAAATAACTATATCCAAGATTATAACGAACAGACATTGCATTAGCTTCTCCACTTGCAGGATTGCCGGCATCTAAGTAAGCATGATAATGTTTAATGGCATTATCGAGTTTATTATTTCTGTAAGCAATCTCTCCTTTCCAGAAATTAACAAGCGGTAATACGGAAGCATTGTTTGCATCTTTCAATGCCTTATCTAAAAGAGCGTCTGCTTCCTGCAAACGGCCATCATTAATTAACTCAGTAGCCCTGCCATATAAAATTTTCGGGTACAATCTTTTTGAATTTGGTGATGGATTTGATAAACTCTCCAGCAACACCAGCGCATCTTTATAATTATTTGTATTGGCTAATACAGAAACCAATAAATCTTTCGCTTCAACATTGTAAGTTGAATTGGGATAGTCGGCAAGAAAGGAACTCAGGCTGTTCAAAGCTTCATCCTGGTAGCCAAGTTCGTAAGAAAGTTTTGCATACTGGTATTTTGAAATTTCTTTCTGTGTTTTATTACTGCTGTTTGATGCACAAAACAGGAATGCATTTCTTGCATTCGCCTTCTCTCCTACTTTTAAATAAGAATCGCCAAGCAAATACATGGAGTGCTGACTCAATGAATCTTCTTTTCCACCCAATTGTTTAAACCCATCAATGGCCTTTCTGTAATTATTGGCCATATAATAACTATACGACAACTCGTACAGGTTTTCCCGTGTTACTTTTTCAGTTCGCTTTACATAGTCTTCCAGGTAAGGCAGGGCTTTATCATATTCCTTTCTTTCAAAATACCCGTGCCCAAGCATCAGTTTCATTTCAAGATCATAATACTGTGCATTGCCGCCTTTCAATTTTGCTTCTGCGTATTTCAATGCTTCCTCTTTTTTACCCTGTATATAATATATCTGTGCTATATAATATGGTACCACCGATGCATAAGCTTTTTCATTTTCCACAATCTTCAGGCTTGACAAAGCATCTCCATAATTTTTATCGCGAAAAGCCAGAAATCCATAATAATAATTTGCATCCATGTAATTTGGATCATCCTTCATTTGCCGGATGGTATTGAACAAAGGTTTTGCCTTAGCAAATTGTTGCAAGGTGAAATAGGAATAGCCCAGGTGAAATTTCATATCTGCAATTTCCCGGTTGCTCAGGTTGGCAATATTAGTTGCTTCATATTGCGTGGCAGCATTGGCAAATTTTTCATGGCGGAAATAATATTCGCCCAGGTGAAAATTCATTTGCTGCACCCGTGCATTGTTTTTTTCCAGTTCAATAAATTCATTTGCTTTTTCTTCGGCTCTCTCTTCATTTTGTTTCAGCGAACAAACTGTCGTGTAGTAATCTATTTCCTGGCTCATCACTACATCATTCACCCGGTTAGTTTCCAATAACGACTGCTGCAATTCTTTAAACAAAGGATAGGCAAGGCTGTATTGTTCTTTTTGAAAATACTCTTTTGCCTCTTTAAATTTTTCCTGCGGGTCAGTAAAAATGCGGGTTTGCTGTGCAGCGATGGATGAAATAAAAATAAGGGTGGCAAATAAACTAATGGTTCTGTTCTTCATGTTGTATGTCCTTTAACCGGTGAAATGCTAAACGTTGTAAATATTCAAAATATTTTTACCTATGCCAAACATCATTCCAAACAACTGTGGATAAGTGTACAGTGTAGTGATCTTTAACAAATCATTTCGGAAAGCTGCAGGTTATGAGCTACGAGTTATGAGCTGCGAGACTTATTGTTTGCATTTGGGTTACTGATATAAAACATACACTCTTTTCGGATATTAGTCTCGTGGCTCGCAACTCTTAACTCAAAGATTTTCTAACAGCTTTCCTCACAGCTTTTTCTTATCATTGCACAATGTTCACCAGTGAAACAAAACTGCGAGTCCGATACGCTGAAACCGATCAAATGGGTGTGGTGTATCACAGCAATTATTTTCCCTACTTTGAAGTAGCCCGGGCTGAATCTATCCGGCAAATGGGATTTACTTATGCTGATATGGAAAAAATGGGAATCATTATGCCGGTAGTGGATGTGCATGCACGGTTTCTGCGCCCAGCTTTATATGATGACCTGCTCACTATAAAAACTTTTCTGAAAGAATTACCGGTTCATCATAAAATAGAATTTCACCATGAAGTGTATAATGAAAAAGAAGAACTTCTTTGTACAGGAAAAATTATTTTATATTTTATGGAAAAGGAAGGTATGAAAAGAACCACTATGCCGGAATCACTAAAGAAATACCTGGAACAATTTTTTCAATAAGTTTATTCAATGGAAAATTCAGAGATTATAAATGATGAACCGTTAATTGTACTTCCCAAGCCTGAATTGGAAGAACCAAAAGCAAAGATGAATGTCTGGTTGAAATCGCTTTTAAGCCTTGCACTCTATATTGCAATTGGCTATTTTTTCTTCAGTCACAACTGGGTATTTCTTTTAATCGTTACGGCCATCATCATTTTTCATGAGATGGGTCATTTCACCGCTATGAAAATTTTCAATTACAGTGACCTGGGAATATTTTTTATTCCACTGCTCGGCGCTTATGTTTCTGGCAGTAAGCAGGAGGTCAGTCAGAAACAATCGGCAATCATATTACTTGCCGGCCCTGTGCCTGGTATTGCAGTTGGAATAGTTTTACTTTTTATTCCGGGTAACGAATCAATTATGATTACAGAAACAATTAGTCTTGATGAAGTGGCAAAGGCATCTGTTTTTTTAAACCTGCTGAACCTGTTACCAGTTTATCCTTTAGATGGCGGGCAACTTTTACACCGGCTATTCTTAGATGACTATATTATTATAGGTAAAATATTTGTAGTGATATCCGCAGCGCTGTTAACATGGTTTGCTGTCAGTTCAGGTTTTTATCCATTATTCATTTTTCCTTTTATGATGATCACCGGGATGATTCGGGATATTCAACATGAACGTATTGTTGCAAAAATAGAAGCCGAAGGTATTGACCTGGTGAAAACTTACGAAGAAATCAATGCTGAAGAATATTGGAAGATCAGAAATGTGGTAATTAAACATCACCCGCAGTTAAAAGGTATGAATCCATCACCTCCTTATGAATTTTCACCAAAAGAAGATAAGATAGTAACTATCATTCAAAATCTTTTACAGCGATCCATTATCCAGGATTTATCATTAGCCGGAAAAATATTTATCCTGATCCTCTGGATCGGATGTTTTGCTGTGCCTTTTTTCCTGAAACTTTCCCTGTCTATTTTTTAAACCCTGTTGTGATCAGCTTTCCAGTTTTTAATGGCTTGCTTAATGTTTTTCTGCGATAAATTTTCATCCACTGCTTTTTTTGCAAGAGAAACAAATTCATCATCAGAAGCAAAACGTAATCCAATAATCTGTGACATACGCAGACGGCTATCCAAAGGCTTACCTGTTAAAATAAAATGACGAAAATTCTCTTCTGCACGGATTGCCCTGTCCTGTGCTTTCAATGCAAACAATCTGACATACCACCAAAATATAAAAAGAACAACAGATACTACTACCAGCAATGCTGCTGAATAATGAGTGTGTGCATCTGCATGTATAAGATTAATGATACTGAACACTAATAATATTAACAGCAATGTGGGTGTTATATAATGCCAGAGTGGAATATAACGGCCGTGATTTTTAAAATTTTGATTACTCATAAATTGCTGTTTATCGTTTGGGGTTTATTGTTTTTCGTTAAGAGGCTGAATGTAGCGATTTTTCTTTTACTCACCATTCATTTCAATACATCGAGCACTTTGTACATTTTATTTACCAAAGCAGTTGGCAATCCATTGTAATTATTTACTAAGAAAGAAAAAATATACTCTTTACCATTCTTTGCTTTGTGATA
>JANOJO010000412.1:0-23461 GCA_031418795.1 Bacteroidota bacterium
TCACATGATGGGCATGAAATCTCTGAGGAGCCAGTACCCTGATTATTTTATTTCAAAAAATAAAATAGAACTCACTAATGGGGTGGATGTAAAATCAATTTTTGAAAAAATAAAAAAGAAGTATAAAAGAAACCCTATTAATACGGAAGATGGGTTGAGGATTGAATTTGATAATGACTGGGTGCATCTCCGCACTTCCAATACTGAGACTATCATTCGCATTTATGCAGAAAGCAATTTTGAAACGGCTGCAAGGAATATTGCTACCAGGCTGATGCAGGATATTGGGGAGTTTATGTAAAGCCACCTGAACTGAATTTTTTTGTTTAATTTTATTCTCTAATTATTGTAAAATGTCAGCAGCGCATCCACTTAGTAATCTACAGCAGGAGTTATTAAAACTTTATTCAACCAATATAACTGATGCCGATTTAGCCCATATAAAAAACTATCTGGCAAAATACTTTGCTGATAAAGCCATCAAAGAAGCTGATAAAATATGGGATGAAAAAAAATATTCTGATGAGACCATGAATCTATGGTTGAATGAAGATAAACCAGGCTATGGCGATAAAGGCAGTCATTGATACCAATGTGCTTGTATCAGCACTCTCCAGCCGCTCAATTTACCATTGGCTTATACTGCAATTACTGAATGAAAAGATTGAATTGTATATAACTGACGAAATACTGTTTGAATATGAGGAAGTATTAAAACAGAAATACAGCAGTTTAGTCGCCGAAAATTTTCTGAAAGCAATCGGGGAATTGCCTAATGTGCATTATTCCCGTGTTTATTATCAATGGAACCTGGTGAAAGATGCGGATGATAATAAATTTGTTGATTGTTATATCGCATCCAATTCAAACTACCTTATTACGAATGATGCAGGTTTCAATATTTTAAAAACAATAAAATTTCCATTGATAAATTGTATAACTCTTCAGGAGTTTGAACTTGAGCTATTAAAAAAATAGTTCCGGATGATGCAGGATATTGGGGAGTTTATGTAATTTTTAGCTGGCCATGATGCAGGCGGAATAAGTACACGATAAATTAATATAAAGTTGATATCAAAAAAGAATATCCAATTTTCTCAATTCATGTTCTTTGTTTAACTTACATGCTCTTCCTCCCTGTTAAAATTGCCTTTCATGTTCTTATTTTTTCATTTTAAAAAAATTATTGTTATGTCAGAAACCAAACAATCTTCAGTAATAGAAGAAACAACAACAAGAATTCCGGCAAAAGCGTATGCTGCAATGGCCGTTGCAGAAAACCTGGTACCCTGGGATTTTACAAGACGAACCCCCCGGCCACATGATGTGCAGGTAGAAATTCTGTATTGCGGCGTATGCCACACCGATATTCATTTTATCCGTAATGATTTTGGCATGTCAGTTTATCCAATAGTACCCGGCCATGAGATAGTTGGAAAAGTGACAGCCGTTGGTGATAGTGTAACAAAATTTAAAACAGGTGATACAGTCGGCATTGGTTGTTTAGTTGATTCCTGCCGGGAGTGTGATAACTGCAAACATGATCTTGAGCAATACTGTTTGGGTGGTGGCACCTTCACATACAGCGCTCCTGATAAAAAGGGCGATGGTTTTACCTACGGTGGTTATTCAAACCAGATAGTATGCGATGAAGATTTTGTTTTGAGAGTAGCAAATAATCTTCCGCTGGAAAAAGTAGCTCCTTTGTTATGTGCAGGTATTACTACATACTCACCTCTGAAAAATTGGAAAGTGGATGCCGGACAAAAAGTAGCTGTGATTGGTCTTGGCGGACTTGGTCACATGGGTGTAAAGTTTGCCGTTGCATTTGGAGCAGAAGTTACCGTGTTAAGCACTTCAGCCTTCAAGGAAGCAGATTCAAAAAGATTAGGTGCTCACAAATTTGTTCTTACCAGTAATGAAGAGCAGGTAAAAAACGTACAGGGGTATTTTGATTTTATTCTTGATACTGTTGCTGCTGACCATGATTATAATTTTTACCTGTCAATGCTGAAAACAAAAGGGGCAATGGTTTGTGTAGGATTGCCCGGTAAACCAGCAGTTGTGCCCGCCTTTACGCTTGTTTTCCAGGGAAGGAACCTTGCCGGTTCATTAATTGGCGGCATTGCAGAAACCCAGGAGATGCTGGATTATTGTGCAGCAAATAATATTACAGCCGATGTGGAAGTAATAGATATAAAAGATATTAATAAAGCATACGAGCGGATGGAAAAAAGCGATGTGAAGTACAGGTTTGTAATTGACCTTGCCACGCTTTAGCAAATTCCGGAGTTCTTAAATATTTATTTAAACCACAGCGAATGTTGTGGTTTTTTTTAAGTAGTGGTACTACTTCAATTGTTTGCTTAAAAATATTAAGCAGGATATTGGGGAGTTTATGTATACGAAGTTCACGATTTTATCAGTTCACAAGTTTTATTAATATTCAAACATGGAAAGTTTAGTTTGATGTTGCAGGACTTGTGAAATCATAAACTTTTAAACTAATAAACTTCCTCAAATCAACTTATCCGGCGTAATCGGCAACTGCCTTATTCTTTTCCCCGTAGCATTATAAACAGCATTTGCAAATGCAGGAGCAAAACCAACGATTGCTATCTCGCCAATTCCTTTTGCACCCGTTGGACTAATAATGTTGTCCGGCTTATTTACGAACAATACATCAATGGGTGGCACATCAGCATGTACGGGTACATGATAATCTGCAAAATTGCTGTTGATATAGCGGCCATATCGGTGATCCATCAACGTTTCTTCCATCATCGCCATACCCATGCCACCTACGGCGCCGCCAATCATCTGACTGCGTGCTGTTTTTTCACTTATAATTTTTCCTGCATCGGCAACAGATACAATCTGTTTAGTTTTTATAACACCTGTAACAGGATGCACATGAAGTTTTACAAAATGAACAGAGAATGAATTGGCAACATATTTATCCTGCTGGGCATACCGTTCTGATGTTTTAGAAACCTGTAATTCAGGTTTACCGCATTGTTTAAGCAGTTCAGTAAAATTTATAATGATTGATTTATCATTTGCTGCAAATAAATTTCCTTTTTCATAATTTAATTCCTCCACTTTATATTTTTTAAATGAAGGAATATTCTCAACAGCCATTTGCTTCAAAGTTTTTTTAACTTCATCACAAACTGTTATTACTGCAGTACCCACTGTAGTTGCCGAACCCGATCCGCCTTGAGTAGGTCCGGTTGGAAATTCTGTATCGCCTAATTCAAATTTTATTTTATCACCTGGTATTCCCATTTGTTCTGCAGCAATTGTAACCATCGCTGTTGAAGTGCCCGGTCCCATATCACTCACTGCACTTTGTAATACTAAAGAGCCATCACTTTTCAAAATAGCTTTTGCAGTTGCACCACCTCTTCCAGCGCCAAATACACCTACGCCCATTCCATAACCCACCAGCATTCCATCTTCTTTTAATGATGCAGGAGTTGCAGGTCTTTTATGCCAGCTAATTTTTTCTTTTCCCAACTCATAACATTCTTTCAAATATTTTGTTGTCCACGGCAGTTTGCTATGCGGATGTACTTCTGCATTATTTATCAATCGCAGTTCAATGGGATCAATATTTAATTTATAACTCAATTCGTCCAATGCACATTCCAATGCAAAACATCCTGATGCGGGGCCGGGGCCACGCATCCATGTGGGTGTGTTTACATCAAGCGGCAAAATTTTATAACCCGTAGTTACATTCGGGCAGGCATATAAAAATTGTGATACATTCACAATGCCTTCCTGAAAATCTTCATACTTCGATGTATTGCTTACTGCATGATGAGTGATGCCAGCCAATTTTCCGTTTTTATCCGCACCTATTCCAATCTTTTGCCAACTGTAAGGACGATAACCAACCATTGAAAACATTTGTTCACGGTTAAGTGTAAGTTTTACAGGCCGTTTTATTTTCTTTGCTGCAATCACTGCGGCCTGTACATGCGGCCAGCTTCGCAAACCACTGCCGAATGCGCCGCCTACATATTCAGTTATCACTTGTACATTTTTTTCTTCCAGCGCAAACAACCTTGCCAGTTCACCCTGCACACCTTTTGGCCCCTGCGATTTATCATAGACTTTTAATTTATTATCACCATCCCACACAGCCGTGGTTGAATGCATTTCCATTGGGTTATGTGTTTCTATGGGAATACTAAATTCTTCTTCAATTTTTACTTCTGCATTTTTCCACCCATCTGCATCTCCTCTTTTATAATCGCCCCGGGTTTTTAAAATTTTATCATTGAACTTATTTTTTTCAAAATCTGTTTCAGGTTCTTCCTTATTGTATTCCAGTTTCACCAGCGAAGCAGCATGCACAGCCCGTTCATAAGTATCAGCAATCACCATTGCAATGGGCTGACCATTGCATACAATAATATTGTTATAAAAAACTTTGAATCCTGTAAAATCTCTTGCACCTGGATTTTTCAAAGTATCAGCAGGTTTAAATCCCGGTACCACCGGGCAATTGAGATAATAAATAATATCCAGCACACCGGGAGCATTCTTTGCTTCATACAAATACATATTTTTTACAGAACCTTTGGCAATGGTGCTGCTCACAAAAACTGCATGAGCCAGATTAGGAATCTGGTGTTCGGCAGTAAACCTTGCTTTGCCAGTAACTTTTGCTTCACCATCCACACGGTCTTCATCTACCGGCAATGCGAATTCGTTGAAATAATTTTTATCCATAACAGGTTTTATTTTTTCATTCCCTCTCTGCGTGAACTCTGCTTTTCATGTTCTCTGCGCTAAATATTTTAGATGATAGAATGATTAAGAGCTTCAATAATTGCCGCTTTCCCCAGCTTCATTTTAAATCCATTATGCTTGTATGTCTTTGCACCCGTCATTGCAATACCGGCTGCTTCAGCAATCACTTCTTTCGAAATATATTTGCCAATTAAATATTTTTCAACCTCAATTAATCTCCACGGCTTATGTGCCACACCACCCATTGCCAAACTAGCTTTTTTAATTACACCAGTTTCATTTATATCCAATGCAACTGCAACAGATACCAATGCAAATGCATAGGAGGCACGGTCTCTTAGTTTCAAATAATAATTTTTATTAAAACTATTTGAAGGGATATGAATTGAAGTAATCAATTCACCCGCAAGCAAATTATTATCCATCTCAGGTGTATCCCCCGGCAAACGATGAAAGTCAGTGAATAAAATTTTTCTTTCGCCTTTTGCTCCGTTTACATTTACCGTTGCATTCAATGCAGCCAATGCCACACACATATCACTTGGGTGTATTGCAATACATTTATCGCTGGCGCCAAAAATTGCATGCATTCTATTATAACCTTCCAAGGCACCGCAGCCGCTTCCGGGATTTCTTTTATTGCAGGGCATGGTGTTATCATAAAAATAAGTGCAGCGGGTTCGTTGCATGATGTTTCCACCAACAGTTGCCATATTTCGCAATTGTGCAGATGCACCTGCATTCAATGCCATTGCCAGCAAAGGAAATTTTGTTTTCACCAATTCATTTTCCGCTACATCACTGTTGGCTGCTAATGCGCCAATCGTAATTCCCTTTGCATCAGATGAAATATTTTTTAACGGCAAAGAATTAATATCTATTAATCTTTCAGGAGCAGTTACTCCTCTTTTCATTAAATCCACTAAGTTGGTGCCGCCGGCAATAAACTGCGATGATTTATTTTTTACTCTTGCATCAACCGCTGCTTTTGCAGTAGAAGCTCTTATGTATTCAAAATTTATCATAATGGTTGCCCTCCATTTTTTACTTCCATTATTGCATCCACAATATTTGGATAGGCGCCGCAGCGGCAAATATTACCACTCATATATTCACGAACCTCATCAGCATTGTTTGCATGTCCTTCTTTCACACAGGCAATAGCTGACATAATTTGACCCGGTGTGCAATAGCCACATTGAAAACCGTCATGTTTTATAAAAGCTTCCTGCATGGGATGTAGTTTATCGCCATCAGCCAATCCTTCGATGGTTGTAATTTTTTTTCCGTGATTCATTACTGCAAGCGATAAACAGGAATTGATTCTTCTGCCATCAACAAACACCGTACAGGCGCCGCATTGGCCATGGTCACAACCTTTCTTAGTTCCTGTCAGGGCAAGTTGCTCTCTTAATAAATCAAGCAAAGTTACTCTTGGCTCTATAGAAAGTTGATGTGCCACACCATTTACTTCAATGTGCAAAGGAATTTTTTCAAAATAAGCTGCGATGACTTCATCGTTTTCTCCGGCTTTTATAATTGCGGGTGATGCAACAGTCAATGCAGCTATCGCAGTTGTTTTTTTCAGAAAGCCACGCCGGCTTTCCTGAAGGTAATTGTCCGGGGTTTCTTTATTCATACAAAAATTATATAACCCAAATTAACTTTTCTGCGGATTGCAGAAAAATATTTTTTGAACTTTATTAAGTTTTATTAATTAATCGTTTCTTTTCACTTATCCAAAATTCTTTGGAATTCTTCCGGTGTATATACTTTAACTAAAGGAAACGGTATTTTCTTTAATACATTGAAATGAGCATCATGGGTTATGATACATTCTGCCCCGGCATTAACAGAACAATCAGCAAATTTATTGTCATCTTCATCTGTAATAATCAGATTCCAGTTGATAAACGGGTGTATAAATTTTACTGATGGAATAGTTACCAGAAAATTGGCAATGTTGTCTGCGATTTCAGGAGTTGTTTGTTCTTCCAGCACTTCCCAATATTCATAAAAAATATCATTGCTGATACATAAAGTAAATTCTCCGGAAATAATTTTGTCAAATATCCAACGGTAAGGGGAGATTTTACCTATTGAATTTATGAATACATTGGTATCAACTACGATTTGCACGGCGGTGATGTTCTTTTGACTTTTCGATAATGTTCTGCTGAGTCAGGTCATTTTCTCCGATTAAATTGTTCATTCCTGAAGTTGCTTTTTCAGCAAAATATTTTCCAAGCAGCCATTTAATTTCTAATAACTGTTCATCAGAAACTCCATTTGCATATAGCTTTAATAATTCTAGCTGCAGATTACTGAAACTGGGTTTTAATTCTTGTGTTGCCATGATCCAAATTTACAAAAATTATAGAATGACACAAGTAATAAAAATTTACAGAGCAATTTTTATTTATACTACCACCTCAAAATACAAATTACCCATTTCGTACAAAAAATATCAGACTCAGCTTTGAATAATTATATTTGCAGCCCATGCAGCGTATTTATTTTGACAATGCCGCCACCACCGCACTTGATAAAGAAGTGCTTGATGCCATGATGCCCTACATGACAACTCATTTTGGCAATCCATCTTCCATTTATTCTTATGGCAGGGAAACAAGACTGGCTATAGAAACAGCAAGAAAAACTGTGGCAAAAATTTTAAATGCACATCCGGGAGAAATATTTTTTACCAGTGGTGGTACGGAAGCAGATAATATGGCTATTTCAGCATCCATTCATGATCTTGGATGCAGGCATATCATTACATCACCTATCGAGCATCATGCTGTGCTGCATGCAGTGGAGCATTTTGATCATAAAGATGCAGTAAGCAGCAGTTTTGTAAATCTGTTACCCGACGGACATATTGATCTGGAAGATTTGGAAAATCAATTAGCAACTCATGAAGAAAGATGTTTGGTAAGCCTGATGCATGCCAACAATGAAATAGGAAATCTGCTGGATATAAATGCTGCGGGTGAAATTTGTAAAAAATATAATGCCATTTTTCATTCAGATACAGTACAGACTGTAGGTCATTATAAAATTGATTTACGGGAAACCCCTGTTCATTTTGCAACTGGAGCGGGACACAAACTGCATGGCCCGAAAGGAATTGGCATTTTGTATGTGAACGATAATATCAAAGTGAAGCCCATAATTTTTGGAGGCGGACAGGAACGTAATATGCGTGCAGGTACAGAAAATCTATACGGCATTGTGGGTTTTTCAAAAGCATTGCAGCTGGCTGATACCAATATGGAAAAAGATGCGCAGTATATTCAATCATTAAAAACATATATGACTGAACAATTGGAAAAAAATATTTCCGGTGTACAGTTCAATGGTGATTATAATGGAAGAAGTTTATATACCGTGCTGAATGTTTCTTTTCCAAAATCAGAAAAATCTGAAATGATTTTATTCAATCTTGATATAAATAATATTTGTGCATCAGGCGGCAGCGCCTGCAGCAGTGGCGCCGATGCAGGCAGCCATGTTATTCGTGCAATAAATAATAACCCCAACCTGGTGGCTGTACGTTTTTCTTTCAGCAAGTATAATACGAAAGAAGAAATTGATATAGTTGTTGAAAAACTAAAACAGGTTATTTAAAATAAAAAGGACTCATAGCTGAATCCTTTTATTATTGAGTTTTCACAGAAAAATTAATTGTTGAATTGACCACCGGCATTTATCCAGTTTACAATTGCATTTTGATTTGCCACACTTAAAGCAGGATTTGGTGGTTGCGGCATTTGGTTTGAGGTATTTGCCTGGTCAACTGCTCTTACTTTTATCCTGTCACGGTTGGCAACAATCTGACAGTCCTGTGTAAAGTCCATTCCACCTTGTGGAGCAGCACCAGAATGACAACCCGCTGAAGTGCAGTTGGTATTAATTATTACTTTAACAGCCGCAAATAAAGTACCCGCTGCAGTAGCATTTACAGTTATACTTGCAGTTCTTACACATCCACCTGTTTCTTTTGCACCCATCGTATAAGTATTTGCCGCCAGGTTATTGAAAGTAGCTGATGCCTGGAATGCACCGCCATTCATATTATATGTAAAACCTGAACCTGTACCAGAAGTAGTAACAGTAATAGAACCGTTTGGAGTGGTTAAACAAGGAGTTGATGATGTTGGTGTACCTCCAACCGTAAAAGTTAATCCTGCGCAAACATCGTTGGCAGAAACAGTAAAAGATTTTGTGCCTGTGCATCCGCGGCTGTCTTTTGCGGTAACGGTATATGCAGCTGCTGCAAGGCCGTTGAAATTTCCTGAAGACTGGAATGCACCACTATTAATACTGAATGTAAAACCTGACCCGCCAGTTGCAGAAGCAGCTATACTTCCATCGCTGTTTCCGGCACTTGAACTATTTGTCGCTGTACCATTTACTGTAATGGTAACTCCGGCACAGGGATTAGGAGGCACACCACCACCTTTGCTGCCACAGGAATTAATAATAATAAAAACTACTGCTATGTATAGATAAATAAATTTTCTTTTGTAGCAACGCATATAAATGTTTTTTATAGAATCGTTAATTTTTTTTGTGAAGTTGCCTGTTTGAGCCTCTGAAAAAAATTATTTTTTAGTTTCTTTATTAACTGGGTGATTAAACGGCTGAAGTATTGCAGTGAACAAAATGCCACCGCTGTTAAGTTTCACTTTACCGTAACCAATGCCTCTCAATGCAATTTTCATATAAGGTTCAGCCTGCAGGGTAAGTTGATTATTTATTTTTTTGGCAAAGCCGCCGGATAAATTCAATACAGAAAAATAATGTTTGTTTTTATTTTCATAAGTATGAGAATAATAAATGTATTGCGGGCTGTATGCCGGTTTAAAATAATAATTGTATTCTTCTTTTTTCATAAACAGACTGGAAAGCCCTGTTGATACAAACCAGTTTTGTTTTTTTGTAATGGCAAAATTGTAATCAAGTGTTATGGGTAACTCCAATACTTTGCAGTTGGCATCAATGGTTTTCAGGTTAGGGTAATACATCCAGAAATTTTTAGGCGGGTTATAATCTTCCGGCTTTGCAGTATAGATTTTTCTTCCGGAATATATACCCGTTCGTATAGTAAGGCGGTTTGAAATTTTATAACCAATACCTGCACCGGCTGCAAGTTGCAATTTTCCTGTTTTGTTCAATCCTACTGTACTTACATCAGGCCCGGCTGATAGTGTGAAAAGTATATTTTTTAAAAACGATTGTTTATTTTTTGCTTTTGATTTTATTGGTGCAGTAGTTTTTGGCTTGTCCACCAAAGTTTCTGCCTTTGTTAATACTTCGGCAGATAAATCAGCTTTGGTGGGTTCCTGGTTTTCAGACGCTGGTTTTGTTTCTGATAATACGATTGCTTCTTTCTTTTCTTCTACTGAAAGTTTATTGTTTGGCAGCAATGGTTTATTGCTGTTTGTAACAGGCAATTCAGTTTGTTTGCTGCCTCTTGTTTCAATATTTACTTCAGCAACCGCATTGGGTTTTATCACATAGTTAGGTTCCGGTTTTGTAGAAATAAGTTTATCAATCGTGTTGGTATTTTTAACTTTTTTGGCATTGGGAATTTGCTGAGTAGTGTTTTTATTGTTTAATAAAACATCAACTTGTTTTGTTGAATTATTTTTTTCATTTACGATAGCTGCTGATTCAGGTTCCCCTGTTTTATTTACATTGGTGTTTTTGTTTATTTCATTTTCTGGAGAAACAGATTTTATTGTTTCAGCATTTACAGTTGTTTCTTGCTGAGTAGAAGAAATAACCGGAGTCTTTCCGCCATTATTATTTGTAAATAAAATGGCCGCTCCGCCACCAAGTATCAGAAAGAAGAACAGGAAAAAAATAAACCTTCTGCGGTCATTCTTTTTTTCCGGCAGGTATTTGTCCAGCAACAGTTTCATTTTCTGCCACGATGTTTCATCGTAAGCAGGGTCTTGCTGTTGCAGTGATTCCTTTATTTTATCATCCAGATTTTCAGACAGCATTTTTTTTGTATTCAATTTTATGTTCCTGAATTAATATTTTTTGTAAGTGTACTCTTGCTTTTGAAAGATTCGATTTTGAGGTGCCTTCCGCGATGCCTAATTTTTGAGATATTTCATCATGGCTCAATCCCTCTATCACAAATAAATTAAAAACAGTACGGTATGCCGGTGATAAATGCTGCACAGCCTTCAGTATTTCTTCGTACGATAATTTGTCAAGTGCTGATTCATATTTTGATGCTATTTGCAATTGTGAAGGATCCGTTTGCCCGTTCAGCAAATGTTTTTTATTTTTTCTGAAATGGTCAATTGCCGTATAAACCATTATTTTTCTTAGCCAGCCTTTAAAAGATGCCATCGTATCAGCATAAGCCGGGTGGTATTTATGCAGTTCTTTAAAAATTTTTAAAAACCCGTCATTTAGAATTTCCACCGCATCATTATTAGTGCCTGCATACCGCTCACAAATGGTCAAAGCATATCCATAGAAAGAGCTGTAGATAATTTTCTGGCTCTCCCTGTTATTCCTTACACATCCTTCAATATGTTCGGTTAATTCCGGGGCTGTCAGCAAGTGATTAATATGTTTCGTTTTAAAAATCGGGTGAAGCAGTTAAAGGGTTGCTTCTTAACTCTGTAATTTACGGAATTTCTTACAGGAATAGGTATAGAAAACCGGACAGGGGGTTTGGTACTCTTATTTATCAGCCTGAATAGAAAAACAAATACAATCAATGAATTAAAATGCCGGTTCTGTTTTTTTTATTTCATACCAGGAAAAATAACCTGTAAGAAAAACAGAAACAATAAGGTAAGCCGCAACTGCATAATGATACCACGGCCAGTGAAGCGAAGAAAAAAACCAGTCGCCATAATAATAAATAACATATAAACCAATTGCAGATTTTATTATTTCCATATAAAATGAATTTCGGTTTCCATCCATCAGTTCAGTATAAGCATAAATGGAAATGAAAATAAAACCGCCATAATAAAAAATATGCGGACTGCCAATTTGTGCAATAAAGGCAAAGAAATAAATCAACAGGAAATAATTAAAAAACATTTGCGCCCAGCTCCAGGCAATAAAGGATTTGGTGGCCACCGTGTCAAATTTTTTATAATTCGAAATATCGCTGATGTAGTACACCGGGTAATTTTCTTTTACATCAGCAGGCCGCCAGCCTGTGGGCATAATCCAGATGCGTAGTTTATCTTTCCAACTGGCAGTTCTCCACGCATCTTTTATCAGCAACCATAAATGCAGAAAATTTATTTTAATTGGGTTCCATGTTTTTACCGGCCTGGTTACGCCATACATTGGTTTTACATCGTCAAGTTCTTTTTGAAATGTGCCAAAGAGTTTGTCCCAGATGATAAATATCTGCGAAAGATTTTTATCCATGTACTCTTTATTAATAGCATGATGCACCCGGTGATGTGAGGGTGTAACAAGGATATATTCAAGAAATCCCATTTTGTTTATGAGTTGTGTATGATACCAATATTGAAGAAAAAGATGCAGCGGGGCCACAATGGCAATTACTTTTTCCGGCACACCAAGCAGGGCTGCAGGAATAAGCAGGAAAGTAAAGAAGTTGATAAAATTTGAAATGGACTGGCGCAGTGCACAGGACAAATTAAACTCCTCGCTGCTGTGATGAATGATATGATAATTCCAGAAAAAATTTATTTTATGGCACCAGCGGTGTACCCAGTAACCCTGAAAATCTATTACAATAAATGCAATGATATAAGTCAGTACAGTTTCACCGGTTTGGGTAAAAGAAATTTTATTGACTAACCAATGGTAAGAAAGTAAGGTGATACCAATTCCCAAAACATCTTTTACAACATTAGTGATTCCGCTGCTGAAGCTGGATACGCTGTCTAAGCCGCGAATGACATGCAGGCCTTTTTTCCATTCCACAAATTTTTCAACAAAGAAAAAAAACATGAAAAAGGGAACAGTAATGTTTAATAGTTTGCCGTAGGTTTCCATATTATTTCTTACAGGGTAAAATTAATGGTTAATCTTTTTCAAAATATTTTATTACCATTTTTGGCGGAGCCACTCTTTTCCATGCTGTTGTCAGGGCATCTTTCAACATAGACTTTTTTATCTTTTTAAGATTAATAAAAGTAGCTCCTTTGCGGCCCCAGCCACCCGGCACGGGAAATATTATTTGTTTATTGTATGAACAGAAAACTGATTGATCAATTACTGACAAACTCACCATCATATAATTTTTATCTGCATGAATGGTGGCAAAGATTTTATTTTTTATTCTGAAACTAATTAGATGAAAATGGGGTTTCTCTTCTGCTTCGGGCAGGCTGAGGGCTTCTTGTCTGGCCTGTTCTATTGTTACCATATTAGTTCAGTATAATTTCTAAAATCGATTTTCTCAATTGCAGCAGTGGCTTGGGAGTATTGCAAAGGATTACAAAAAAAAGTTTTTTCTCCGGCAGCCAAACATAATCAGAACGAAAACCTCCCTGAGAACCTGTATGCCCGATATATTTTTGGTTTTCAAACTCATTGATAAACCAGCAAAGCCCGATAATAGCAGGCAGGCTGTCTTTCCAGTTTTGAAAAGAAAAAACTGTTCTCGATTTTTTTATCCAATTGCTGTCAAGAAAAATATGTTGCTGAATTGCCTGTTCATATTTCCATAGTTCATCTACACTGCTCCATACGCCGCCATTGCCTGATGCAGCAAAAGTTGGTTCTTCGCCATAATCTTTTTCAAAATATTTTTTGCCATCAAATAAATATCCATGTGATACTCCGGTTTCCGGATGCGGGCCATCAGTGATAGTTGAAGTTTTCATTCCTGCCGGCTCCATTATGTTTTTCCAGATATACTCCTGCCATTTCATACCACTGAGTTTTTCAATAATTAATGCAAGTGCATTAAACGAAGGATTAGAATAATTAAATTTTTCACCGGGTTCAAATTCCAGGCTGTCCGCTTGTTTTATTGGCGCCCAGTTCTCTTCATCTTTTGCTGTGAGATAAAAAACACTATCCTCACTCACTTTTCTTATGTCAGGTAATCCTGATGTATGTGTAAGCAGGTGATGAATCTTTATTTTTTTTGCAAGCAACGAATCTTTAAAATCAGGAAAATATTTATAGAGATCATTGTCCAAAGAAAGCTTGTTTTCTTTTGCCAATTGTAAAATGCCAAAAGCAACAAAAGTTTTACTGATGGAACCGACATTGAACAGTGTGTTGGGATCGATTGCCTGTCTGTTAACAATATCAGCAATGCCAAATCCTTTTCGATAAATAATTTTTCCGTCTTTTGCTATCAGTACGGCGCCACCAGGCTCGCCGGCTTTAAAAGAGGAATCAAAAAGATTGTCTAATTTTTTTTCAACAGAATTTTCTGATTGATTACAACCTGCTGCAAAAACAATTAGCAGAAAAGATAAATATTTCATACATCCGGTGTTTAAAGTAAATTTTTTTTTCAAGTTACAAAACTCAGGATATTTAATTGCTGGAAAAAAAAGTTTAAATCTTACTCACCTGGTTAATACTAAAAGGAAAAAGCAGGTTTTCTGCAACAGGTCAGGCAAATCCTGCATTTCATCAAACCAATTATTTTCCGCAGCATGCACTTAGTTTCTTTGTATGGTAAAGAAATATGTTATTAAACATTTTCATTTTTAACCTTAAAAAATAATTGTATGAAAAAGATGCATCGCAAAATTTTTGTCATGGCAGGGTTGCTGATGGCAATTAGTATCACCTTATCTTCCTTCACTTCCCGCCGCGGCGGTGATAGTTTTACAATTCACCTGAATAATAAATTGCTGTTGCAGCAACATCTGTATGGAGATAAAACCCCGAAAACAATTTCGCTGAAAGAAGCTGACAGTAATGATGAGTTGCGAATCAGCTTCAGCCATTGCGGCCAGGCTGGTAAAAGCAAAACACTTACGGTTAAAAACAGTAATAACAAAGTGCTGAAGCAATGGAATTTTACAGACAGAAATGCAACGATGATTTGTAAAGTGAAAGAAATTCTAAGTTTGGAAAAAGGAAATACTTCATTGCAGCTTATTTATACTTCAACAGAAATACCTAAGGGGCAAATACTGGCTTCTATTGTTTCTGAAAATATAAGTACGGCGAAAAAATAAAGATTGAAAATAGTTTATACCTCACGAAGCATACAGCTTCTGTGAGGTTTTTCTTTTTTATTCACCGGGATATTTTTTTAATTTGTGGCGGTGAAATTCTATACACTCGCATCCATAGTTTTCATTTCTATTTTATTGCTGCAATGTACTGCTGCAAAAAAAACAGACAGTTCCGATCAGGTAACAATCATTCCCCGAAGGGGCTGGAATGCACTGGAACCAAAACCATTTAAACAGCATGTTCCTGTTCAAATTACAATTCATCATGAAGGAACAAAACTGGAAATTACTGATGATGCTGCAAAAAAAATAAACCGGATACAGGCATGGGGTATGGGGCCCGACAGAAACTGGGCTGACATTCCTTATCATTTTTTAATTGCGCCGGATGGAACAATTTATGAAGGCCGGAATGTTTTTACAGTGGGAGAAACTGCTACCGAATATGACCCAACCGGTCATTTATTAATTACCTGCCTTGGCAACTTAGAAATACAGGAGATGCCGTCACAACAATTGACTGCACTAATAAAGTTGATTGCATACTGTTGTAAAAAATACAAACTGCCTCTAGAAACACTGGCTTCGCACCGCGACCATTCCACACAAACCAGCTGCCCGGGAAAAAATCTTTACAAGTATTTAGAAAATGGGTTTATAAAAACTGAGGTAAAAAATATTCTTAAATAAATTTCTAATTCCTTTTTACACAATCATTCAATTTCAATAATTTCACATTTTTGAAATCAATTGGCTGGCCTTCGCTTTGCAACGCAATAAAGCCTTCGTTTAATAATTTGCCATCAATTTTTATTTTGGGATCAAAATTTTTTACCACGTTGCCGCCAATCTGTGGTTTTGAATATTGTAAAACCGTATCTCCATTAATAATATGGTAAACTAGTGAATCACTATACACAACTAATTCAGCTTTTATCCATTCATCTTTCTCAAAAGTTTTTGAAGAAGAAGGAATACAATGTCTTTCATCCAGTTTACCATTGAAAACAACATTTGTACCAGGTGAACACATACTCCCGGTGGGTCTTGGTTTACCATCACCCAATCCGGCATTGAATTGAAATTCTATTGAGATTGGCCAGTTTTGATCTTTGGGCATACTGTGCGGATCCTGCGAATGAAACATGACACCGCTGTTGAGAATGGCATAGTCCGGCGCATCATTTTTAAATTCTCCGGTAAACCGGTATTCAACAAAAAGCTTGTAACAACTGAATGGTGTTTTAAAATATAAATGGCCAAATTGTTCATCAAATGCGCCATACTGATCGTACCGTACTTTAATCATCCCATCTTCTGCACGAAAAGTGTTGCTGTAGTTTTCACCGGTTTCGTGATGGTTAATTTTTACATTCCAGTCGCTGAGGTCTTTTCCATTAAACAATTCAATCCATTCTTCTTTTGAATTGTCTCCGGCAGGTTGCAGTTTGTTTGTGCAGTTAAAAATAACCGCTGAAAAAATAACTGCCAGTAAAAATTTATTTATCATGAATAAGCAGTTTATAAAATTTATCAAGTTCGGTCAGCTCTGCGGAAGCAAGAACTTCATTATTGTCAGCTTTTAATTTCAGAAACAGTATTCTTTTGTGTTGTGGATATTTTGTCAGGATGGTTTCTATCTTTTTTAACGCATCTTCATTTTTAGAGTAAAGAGGTGTGTTGGCAGGCAACTCTGATTTATGTTTGGAATGTTTATGTAAAATTATAGCCTCCAGTGTAGCCATTTTTGCCGGGGGAATGGTTTTTACTTTTGTTGCTTTATCATACAGTCCCTGCAATTGTTTTTTACTCAGGCCGCCTCTTTCCTGGTATTGGTAGTTGAGGCTTTGGGTAAAAGAGGAGAGAGGCTGTGCTATTAATACTGCATCAAGTATATCTTTTACAATATCTACTTCAGGTTTCAGTCGCTGCATAAAATAATAATGGAAAACAAATATAGCGTTATTGCCTTGTCCAGGTTTTGGTGAGTGTAAAGTTTTGACCGGTTGATACGGTTATATCTCTTGTTGTTTTAAATTCATTTGTTGTCATTGAAATAAATTGTTCAGCATCTGGAATCTGGCCTGTAAGAAAATAGACTAAAAAAAGCGTATTTACAATTGTCCATTCGCCGGCGCCATTTATTGAACAGTTGAATTTAAACGTTCCTGTTTTATCTCCCACAAACTGGTAAAGATTATCTTTTTCGCAGCTTGTCCAGTTATTGAAAATATTTGTTTCAACGCTGCCATCACCATTCCAGTCATACGGGGCATTAGAACTAAAGGCAGTGATTTTCCAAACACCCACCACCTGCGAATCAGCATAACCCTGGGGGTCATTGTTCTTTTCAATTTTCAAGTGATCCCTGCAGGCAAACAGGCATAGGCAACAAAAAATTATATAAATTAAATAACGATGCATCATTTAAGAATAAGGAACTGAAAAGTTAGCAACTATTGAGGTAAGTACAAAGTTTAGAGTCAATAAAAGTAGAAGTACTATTATTTCAGAATTAAACATTTGATTTAGTGTACTACAGATTACTGCCCTGTGATTATTCTGCTACTATTTTTTTCCCAAAAGGCATTAAAGAAACTTCTACTAATTTAAAATGTTGCCTTGCCCACGGTATGCCAATAATAGTGATGAAAAGAATGATGCCCATAAAAATATGTACAAGCGCTGTGTACCAGCCGCCGAAAATTATCCAGATGATATTGCAAAAAACAGAGAGGCAACCTGAGTTATTACTATCGCTGATTACTTTTTGTCCAAATGGCCAAAGTACCAGGGCGGCCAATTTAAAACATTGAATTCCCCAGGGAATACCAACAATAGTCATACATAAAATAAGGCCGCCGAAGAAATAACCAAAGGCGGCAAATAAGCCACCAAAGAGCAGCCAAACTATATTTCCCAATAGATTCATACAATGAAAATAGAAAAATAATTTGTTTGCCGGGGATGTAAATACCGGGTTTTGGCAGGAGCTTCATCAACAACTTACCAACAAAATCAGGATTTTCACAGGGAAAAATAAATTATATTACTGAATATGATTTCAAATAATCTATATTTGACTCTGGTGAAACACCCATTAAAAATCTAAATCAAAAAAAATGGCAAAGAAAAAAGCTCCAAAGAAAGCTGCAAAAAAACCAGCAGCTAAGAAAGCGGCTCCTAAAAAAGCTGTAAAAAAAGCGGCTCCTAAAAAAGCTGCAAAAAAACCTGCTAAGAAAAAAACTGCACGTAAACCGAATGCTGCATTCATGAGACCACTTCAGCCAAGCGCTGCTCTTGGTGCAATTGTAGGCAGTAAACCATTACCACGTACAGAGGTGGTAAAAAAATTATGGGTTTACATTAAAGCAAACAAATTGCAGGATGCAGCAAACAGAAGAATGATCAATGCTGACGACAAATTGAAACCAATTTTCGGTGGCAAAGCTCAGGTATCCATGTTTGATCTGGCAAAACTTCTTTCTAAACACCTGAGTTAATACCGGTGTTTAAAAAATCTTAACGGGCTTCAGCAATGTTGCCCGTTTTTTTATTTGGTAGTTGAAAAAAATATTACAGGCAGTTTGCCAGGAAAAGATTTTTACTCCGCAATAAAATTTTCATACACCCTTTCTCCAAAGTATGTGAAATATTTTCTTCTGTCGAATTTTGTAGCAGACAGCAAAGAAAAGATAAATCCATTTTTCTCCACCTGTACAGTATGATAAATAAGACCCGCCGGGTTTTCTTTCAAAATGATTTGTATTCTTCCTTTCAAAGCAATATGTTTTATAAAAGCAGTGTCAGCTTTTGTTGAAAATAAAAATGATGAAGAAAGTTTTCTTTGCATCAGCCGGCTCCGGTACCAGGTACCGCCGGTTGGACTTACCAATGGTTTGCCATTGTAAATAACCAGGCTGTCGTTGTAAGCCAGTACTATTAATTTATTTTTCTTGTTATCATTTATCCAACTCACAATTTTTTTTGTGTGCAGACTGTCTTCATATCCATAATCGCTGTCAGGAAAAGCAATGCGTACAATTTGCTTTGGAATTTTTTCCACGGCATCTAAGTATCCGAAAATAAAACTGCCACCGCCGCTATGTCCATTCAAAATTATTTCAGGTGAAAATTCTTTAAACCTTGCAACCAAACTATCCACTATGTTTTTTATTAATGTAAGGGAACCCTCAGTTGTTCTTTTCCAGGCAGGCCAGCTTTTTTGTGCAGTCTCTAAGTAAGCAATGATGTAATTATTCTTTTTATCAAGGGTTCTTACAAACCGCATTTGTGCCGCAATATGCTGAATATCGTAATGCCAGTCATCGCCGGGTTTTATTTTTTTTCCTTTTGCCCATTCTGTACTGTTACCGTTTGGCAGTGCATAGATGACGAGATAAGTTTTTCCTTTAATATTAAAATACAAAGGGGCATTTATGCTTGCTTTCACATCGTTTTTATAATTAAAAATGGATTCCTGTTCAGAAAAAATTTCAGCAGCTTGAAAACCGGTTTTGAGTTGTGCAACAGAAAACTGAACCGGGCCTGTTAATAAAATAATGAAACAATATCTTTTTAAATAAGAACGAATGCTTAATTTGTTTTGCATATCACACCAGGTCTTATCATGGAAAATACAACAAAAAAAATCATGCCTAAAAGAAGCTTCTTTTTTTCATCAGCATTTGTACTCCTGACTTCAGCATCAGCAATTTTATTTCTATTAGTTATTATTTCATCCTGCGACAATAAAAAAAATCCGCCGCAAACAGAAATAGTAGAACTGCCGCAAACAGAAATAGTAGAACTGCCACAACAGATGGATAAAATAGTGAAAGATCTGATTGTTACCAACCTGAATTTTGCGGTTTCAAAAAAAGGATGGATTGATGATTCGCTGTTGCTGTACCAGGTGCCTGCATTGGAAAGTTTGTACGAACAAAAAATTTATTCCCCGCTTTGGTGTACTACTCAAAAATGGTTGCCGCAGGGCGATTCACTTCTGCAGTTTATTGAAAATGTAAAACTATTCGGACTATTCCCTGAAGATTATCATGCCGGGCAGTTGTTAAGATTGAAAAATATTTTTATTGCCGATAGCCTTGTGGTAAAAGAAAGAAAAGACGCAGCGCTTTGGGCCCGTGCTGATTTATTGATGAGTGATGCTCTGGTAAATCTTATTCATGATATAAAACTTGGCCGGCTGCCACAGGATAGTATTACATTAAGAAAAGATTCAGCCCTGACCAAAGAATTTGTTTCAGAAAAATTTAATGCTGTTGTTTCAGGCCTTTCAATTGATTCGGTAATAGCCACGCTGGAACCTGTACACAAAGGTTATCATGAATTGAAATCGGGCATTAAAGATTTTCTTGCCAACGCTGAATTCAAAATTATCCCCGTTATTAATTTTCCGGATAGTAATAAAGCCGTTTTAAAAGATGGAGTAACCAAAAGACTTTTTGAACTTGGCTATTTTGATTCCACAACTATAACACCCAATTCAGCACAATTTGCAAAGGCGCTGATGAAATTTCAAAAAGAAAAGACGCTGACTGCTGATGGAAAAATTGGTGCACAAACCATTCGTGAACTCAATTCATCTGACATTGAAAAATTCAATCGCATTGCCATCACACTTGACAGGTATAAAATGCTGCCGGACACGATGCCGGAAAAATATATCTGGGTAAATATTTCTGCATACAATTTAAAATTATACAGCCACGACACAGTTATCATTAACAGCAGGGTGGTGGTGGGTAAGTTAATAACAAGATCACCCGTGCTTACCAGTTCGATTTATGAAATAGTTACTTATCCGCTATGGACTATTCCGCAAAGCATCATTTTAAAAGAAATATTACCTGCTCTGAAAAAAAACCCTGTGTATTTATCCAAAAAAGGATACAGCCTGTTTGATAACGAAGGAAATGAAATTGATCCATTCAGTGTTGATTGGAAAAAGTATAACAAAGGCATACCCTACCGAGTCATTCAGGGCAGCGGCGATGATAATGCACTGGGTGTTTTAAAATTTAATTTCAGAAATAATTATTCAGTCTATCTGCATGATACCAATCAGCGGTTTTATTTTGGAATGGCATCAAGGGCGCTGAGCCACGGGTGCATCCGTGTACAGGAGTGGGAAAAAATGGCTTATTATATTTTACAGCAGGAAATAAATATGCGGCAAAAGAAAAATCAAAAACAAATACCAATTGATTCTGTAAAACACTGGCTGGCCAATAAAGAAAAGCATGCAATTCCTGTTTATAACAGGATGCCGGTGTACATCAGGTATTTTACCTGCGAAGGAATAAATGGCCGGGTGGTTTTTTTTGAAGATATTTATAACGAGGATCGGGATTTGGCAAAAAAATTATTTGAAAATAAAAAGATTGGATGAAAAGATTTTTCTTTTTTTTCATTGCAGGTTTTGTTTCTGCCGCAGTTTTTGCACAGGATAAATTGAAAACAAAAGATGCAAAACCAAAAGTATTGTATGGTACGGCTAGTTATTATTCCAACAAATTCAATGGAAGAAAAACGGCCAACGGCGAAATATTCAGACAGGAGAAAATGACAGCAGCCTGCAATGTGCTACCTTTAGGCACATGGGTAAGGGTAACCAACCTGAGAAATAAAAAATCGGTTATCGTGAAAATTAATGACCGGCTTCATCATAAAATGAAGCGGGTAGTAGATCTTACCAGGTCGGCAGCACAGAAACTTGGATTCATCAATTCGGGTCTTACAAGAGTAAAAGTAGAAGTGATGGGAAAAAAAGCCGGGAAATTGAGTGAAAGTCAAATGAATCTTTTATTTTAGGATATTAGACATACCCGTTATTTTTGTTACACAACCAAACTAAAGCATTATGAAGAAATTATTGGTTTCATTTATTGCAAGCATACTTTTTGCCCCATCTATTTTCAGCCAGGATGATTATATAAGGCCCGCTGAAATAGGTATTAGTTTCAATCTTTATGATTTTGCAACAGCACAGAGAATCAGAACCACCTCTCTTAGTTCTGTACTTTCCACTAAGAAATGGGCCAAGCTTGGGGAAATGTCGCCAGGAATCGGCTTGCATTATTTCCAGGGAATAAAAAAACATATTGATTTTGCAGGTACATTTTCTGCCTCATTCCTTAATTATCCATTTCCCAACAAACCAGATTTTGCAACAGACAGATTGCTGTTGGCTTTTGATGCAGCCGCTCAGTTCAAACTTGTTTCTGAGCAGTATTGGTTACAGCCCTATATCTCGGCCGGTATTGGTGGTCATAAATACCGCAGCTATTGGGGCGCTGTTATTCCTATAGGCATTGGTTTTAATATTGATTTTTTCAACGAAGGAAAAATTTTCATGAGCTCTCAATACCGTGTACCGGTAACAACAGGTTCTGCCAATTACCATTTCTTTCATGCTATTGGTATTTCTGGCCGCATTGGAAAAAAGAAAGAACCTAAAGTGATAACACCTCCACCACCACCTCCACCACCTGCGGTTACACCACCAAAAGATAGTGATGGAGATGGCATTGTTGATGATAACGATAAATGCCCAACAGTACCCGGTGTGGCAAAATATGAAGGTTGCCCGGTGCCCGATACAGATAAAGATGGAATAAATGATGATAATGATAAATGTATAACAGTGCCTGGCCTTGCAAAATATCAGGGTTGCCCTATTCCAGATAGTGATGCAGATGGTATAAATGATGAAGAAGACAAATGTCCCAACAAAGCTGGCGTTGCCCGTTACCAGGGTTGTCCGGTACCAGATGGTGATGGTGATAGTGTAAATGATGAAGAAGATAAATGCCCAACTGTAGCAGGCGTAGCTGAGCAACAGGGATGTCCTGAAATATCTGCTGAAGTAACCAAGATATTGAATTATGCGGCACAAAATGTTTACTTCAATACAGGCAGTACAATATTGCTGGCAAAATCTAATGCATCATTAAATGAAGTGGTGAAAATTTTAAATGATAACCCAAGCCTGAAGTTGAAAGTAGATGGACATACAGATAATGTTGGCGCCGATGCATTAAATATGAAACTTAGTGATGGCCGTGCGGCTTCAGTAAAAGCTTATTTAAAGAAAAAGGGAATTGATGAAAGCAGATTAGAGTCAGAAGGATTTGGCGAAACAAATCCTGTGGCTGATAATAAAACTGCTGCCGGAAGAACTAAGAACCGCCGTGTGGAAATGAAAGTTTTTTATTAAGAAATTATGGTTGAGAAAAATATTAATCGTCCCGATTCTATCGGGACGATTTTTTTTCTGTGAGCAATTTCTGATTTTGTTCTTAAAGCAGATTTGTAATTTTTTTTTAGCTTGTAAATAATCAGCTACTATCCATTTTTATATTTGTAGATTATTTTGGAGACACCGGGGGTACAGAATAATAAATTGCTAACTTCAGCAGCTAAACTATTTATCACTTTAAAATGTTTTGTATGAAAAAAATCATCAGCGCTTTCCTGTTTGCCTGTTTTTTACTGGCGGGTTCAAA
>JANOJO010000413.1:0-1519 GCA_031418795.1 Bacteroidota bacterium
GTCTATAGCCTGATACATAGCATGGTCTTTTTTTATTTGCTGTTAAAAGATATCTATTCCCAGGTTACATCGCCTGCTTTCGAAAAAAGTATTTTAAAAAATGATATGAATGTATATACAGACAGTATCCTCTTAAATATATCAACTTTTGCAGTTATAGCAATTTTATATTTTCTGATAATACGTTTCAGAAAAAAGACTAACCTTATTTCGTAGAAATTTTTCTTTTAATGCTCATTTCCCGGTATTCTGTCTTACTTAAAATTAAACCCCGTTCAAAAAGTTTAAAGGCAGCATGATTAAAAAAACCATCTGAAGTGATGTATCTCATTTATTGCTTTGATAAATGTCATATAAAAGTCATACAGACCAAAATATTTTTACACCGTTCATTTATAGATTGTTCACTTTAAAAATATAATTTATGAAACTGATAAATAACAAAATCCTGTTAGTACTGCTTGTCTTAGTTAGCGGATATGGTTATATGATTAGCTGCACCCGCAACGATTCTTTGATTGTTCCATTGCAATTAACAAAGCCCTTCGTTCCGTCACGGGGTACTAATGTCCATCTGCCCGGAAATATGACTGCTGGAACAGCAACTGAATGGAAAATGGACAAATCACACTCCAGTGTGCTTTGGTCAACAACTTATGTTGGCGCTGCCGGCCTTCTGACAGGTCGTTTTAACCAATTTGGAATGCACGATGTAACAACTGCCAAGATGTTAGCTTATGCAGGTACTGCTCAACCTCTAAAAGACAGTTCCTGGGCTTTTAATGAAAGTGATCCAAGCAAAACGTATTTCAACGGGTATGTACAAATCAATACTTCCAATACCGGAGAGCCTGGCCGTGATGCGGGTTGTAATATAGCGGGTATGAATACCGTTGCGATCAGAACAGGCATTCAAAATCTTGTTGACACAAACCTGGCCAAAATCAAAACTACCAAAGTTGAATTTGATCCAAGTAGCAACGGTTATATCATTACACTGGATCTTACCTGGCATAATAAGTATAGTGCCACTGTAGCACTGGCCCCGATAACAAAATCTATAGTTGGTAAACTTAGCTATGTAACCAGAAAAACTGTAACTCCTGCAACAGGTAGTCCATATGATGTTTTTGGCCTGCAATTAAAATTTAGTTTCAACTGCCGGGACTTTGGTATTGGTAGTACCAGTATTTCTGACAACATTGATATTGAGTGCAACATGAATTTTAATAATAAATAATTTATCAAAAAAAATCAATGAACATGAAACGTATCATTATATATACAGGTGTTATGTTCGCTTTAATGATTGGTTTAACCAGTTGTTATAAGGACATCATTACGCCGGAACTGGGCTCAGGGCCAGATGACTTACCTCCCCAACAGGTAAGTTTCCAAACTGAGTTGGCCCCGATTTTTAATACAAGTTGTGCAACTGCCGGATGCCATGTTTCAGGAGCCCGTGCTCCCTACCTTACTATTGCTGTATCCTATACACAAATTGTAAATGGTGGATTTG
>JANOJO010000414.1:0-4807 GCA_031418795.1 Bacteroidota bacterium
TGCTTTTACTTTATCAATAATAGATTGAAGGCTTTTTTTGGTTTCTGAAAGTGGAATGCCCCGCAACCCATCATTGGCGCCAAGTTCAAAGACAAATATATCCACTGGTTGCCGTAAAATCCAGTCAATGCGGGTTTTGCCACCAGAAGAAGTTTCGCCGCTTACTCCTGCATTGATCACCTGGTAAGGAAGGCCGAGAGAATCGATCTTTTTTTGAATGATTGCCGGGAAAGCCTGCGAAGGACTCAAACCATAACCCGCCGTAAGGCTATTGCCAAAAAAAATAATTGTTTTCTTTTTTGCAACGGTAACACTATCCTTTACAGTATTATTCTGATTACTATCCGCTGGTTTTTTATTATCGCTGCATCCAGCAAGCAGTGTGATGAGGCTGGCAATAATAATTAATCCTTTCTTCATATTTCGCTGAATTCAAAATGAGTTAAAGTTTTCACTGGCAAATTAAACGGTAGTTATTTTGCATACTATTTACACTTATAAGCATTCTGTCTTTTGCCAGCCTGTTTTTCAAAATGTAAACTAAAAGAAAAGATAGTTTGTTTTATTGGGAACAATGTAAACTAAAGATTTTTTTCATTTGGTGCTGAACCGGCTTGTGTAAATAAAAAACTGTTCCATCTTTACGATATGAAAAGCCTCTCGTTCTGTATATTGCTTAGCCTCACCAGGCTCCTGTCTTTTGCACAGCCATTGATACATTCACATAATGATTATGAGCAACCGGAGCCACTTACCAATGCACTACGTAATAAAGTATTTTCTATAGAAGCCGATGTTTATCTCGTTGGCGACAGGCTGCTGGTAGCACATGACAGAAAAGATTTACCCGATGCCAAAACACTGGATAGCCTGTACCTGCAACCCATTATTAATTTGTTCCGCCAGCATGGCGGTACTATCAGTGCAGACAGTAATTATACAACTACACTGATGATTGATATAAAAGATAGCGGCATAGCAGTTATTACAGAACTTATAAAACTATTATCACCTCACCGTTCTTTTTTTGATCGTTCCATAAATGCAAAGGCAGTGCAGGTTGTTATCAGTGGTGACAGGGGTTCTGTTTTTAAGTGGATTTCTTATCCATTCTTTATTTTTTTTGATGGCAGACCAAAGGAAGTATATGACAACGCCACATTGCAGCGTGTAGCTTTTATCAGTGATTCTTATTTTAACTATATTAATCCGCCGGAAAGTAGTAATAGCCGTATAGAACAGTTAGTAAAAAAAGTACATGGTATGGGCAAGCTGCTCAGGCTATGGGCCATTCCGGATTATCCGGCTTCATGGCTGCGGCTGCAACGCCTCGGTATTGATATTATTAATACAGACAAGGTGGTGGAGTGCAGGGATTATTTTTCTACGAGATAAGAATTTCCTTTTATAAAAGCGGGAACCTGTTTTTCAAAAGAAGGCAGGAAGGTTGTTAGCATTTCAAGTTTACTTGAGGGACTATTAAGTATAACAACTATCAGAGAATATTTGCCAATATTTTGCTGGTGCTGAAGATTTTTATCAATGGTGAGTAAAATATCAAATCCATCACCAGCGGCAGCGGTCATAAGCTGCCCGTTTTTTAATCCACTCCATCCTTTTTCAGTAACAGTTGCAACTTCGTGCTGCGAAAGATAGGACTTGAGTCGCTTGGTTACACATTCATCAAGTAATATTTTCATGCAGTATAGTGCTTGATGATTGGATTAATTGTTCAGAAATTTCCAGCAGTTTTAGAACTTGCTCACGAGAAACACTGTCAAAATCCTGTAGAAAAATTTCAATGGTTTCCCCGGTTTCGAGATAGTCGAACAGATTTTTGATAGGTACCCTTGTGCCATTAAAAACGGGAGTGCCTCCTAAAATTTCAGGGTCAATATGTATTACTTTATCCAGCATAATTTCAAATTTACCATTTTTATTACATCCGCGCAACCACTACTTCTAAACAGTTTTGTTACCGGGGATTTGAACTGAAATTAAGAGGAAGATGTAAACTAAAAATGAAATTAGTTTACATTCAGGGATGGAAGTAAACTATCTGATTTTTTTAAGTAGTGAAGCCAATGCTTTCTCAACTTTACCCGGTTTCAATTTGCATTCCCAAACAGTAATCACTTTCCATCCATCTTTTGTCAAAGCCTTTACCGCTTTTTCATCATTGGACTTGTTGGAAGAAATTTTATTCAGCCAAAATTTTGTTCTTGTTTTGGGCACAACAAAATATTTGCATTTTTTATGTCCATGCCAGAAACAACCATGAATAAAGATGACTGTTTTGTATTTGAGTAAAACAATATCAGGCTTGCCCACCATAGCTTTAGCGGCGGTGGGCTTGCCACCATGCAGTGAATAACGAAAACCATTTGCATGTAAAAATTTCCGCACCAGTAGTTCAGGCTTTGTGTTTGTGCTGCGGATTTGCCGCATGTTATAACTGCGTGTTTTCTTATTGTGTACATCAGTCATCGTATTACAAAACTATGACTCTATACCTGTTTACATATTTATATAACGCTTCCTCTTTAGTATTATTTAACATCAACTCATCCTTTAAGTGGCGGGAGATACTTACAAATGGTATTAACATTCTGTTTTTAATTCAGGCATCCTAATTGAATATGTACCTGTATTATTCACTTTTAAAATTTAAAATTATGAAAAAAATTTTTACACTAATTTTTTCAGTTGGAATGTTCGCAATGGCCCAGGCACAGCCTGGCACCAGGGATAACCGACAAACTGATCAGCCAAAAGATCAAAGGGATTTTAATATGGGTTATGATAACGGTAGGGATGTTGTGGTAAACAATAACTCCTGGGGCAGAGATGACCGTTATGATAAAGATATCTCCTTCTCTGAAAGAGAAAAGGATATGCAGATAGCCCGTATCAACAGGGAGTATAGTTATAGAATTCAAAAAGTTCAGCGCAGTTACTATATGAACTGGTTTGAAAAACAAAGAAAGATCCGTTTTCTGCAGGCACAACGCCAGCAAGAAATAAGTAAAGTTTTATACCAGTTCAAGAATCGCAGAGGCTATCAAGACGATTGCGACAATCATTATAATGATCACGACAACCATTCTAACGATCGCGACAATGATTCAAATCGTAACTGGTAACAAAGCAGTAGTACTAATTTTAAAACCCGTCCCGCCTCAGGCGGAACGGGTTTTTTTAGCAGATGCAGCAAAGATTTTATCATGCTATAAAAAATTCAATAAATAAGATTGAAACAAACTACAGTTTCATTATCTGTAACCTCTCGCCTGCAACTCGAATAACCGTGCATAACGGTTTCCTGCAGCTAACAACTCTTCATGTGTTCCCAATTCAGTTACTCTGCCATCATCAGATACAGGCGGCATGATGGCATTGAACATACCCAGCAATGAATAACGGATAAGTAAACGTGGTGATGCAGCCCATGCAAGCGACATGGCATATCCTAATCTTTTTCTCACCCTTGCAATACGGCTTGTATTTTTTGGAATAGTTTCCTGCATTGTTACAAGATACGAAACTGGTAATTTTTTTTATACCCGGAGTTTTGTGATAAAAAATTTTGTCTGGTGGGTTATAAGAAAATAAAGATTTTATTTTTTTTCTGAAGTATAAACTTTCTTCCCTTCAAACAAAGTCCATAGCACACGGGTATCTCTCATGGCTTCGGGTGTTACAGTAAGAATATCCCTGTCAAGTAAAATCATATCTGCATATTTGCCCGGCTCCAGTGAACCAATATTTTTTTCAGCCATCAATGCTTTGGCTGAGTTAATTGTATATGCATACAGCATCGCCATGCGGGGCATACATTGTGTACTGTCTAAAACACCCTTTGGGCCAAGTCTTGTTTCTGCATTATAAATAGCTTCGAACGGGTTGGCTGTACTCACGGGCCAGTCGCTTGCTCCGCAAATGGTAGTACCGGCCTGCAACATAGAACGTGCAGGATATTGCCATTGGTAAAGCGAGGGATCGATATAAGGTTTTACAATATCAACGGTGGTTACATCTCCAAAGGCCCAGAGCAGTTGATAAGAGGCAAGCACATTCAGTTTTCCAAACCGATCAAAATCGGAAGGCATTACAATCTGTAAATGTGTAATGGTATGCGGCAACTTATAATTCCCATTTGTTTTGCGAACCGCTTCAAACCCATTCAGTGTTTCTGTTACTGCTTTATCTCCTATTGCATGTACATGTACTAAAAGATTTTGTTTATCGGCAGCAATTGCAAACCGGGTAAATTTTTCAGGATCAAACATCAGCACTCCTTTTGATTGGGTACCGGTATAGGGTAATGATAAAGCAGCGGTATGTGTTGGATGTTCTATTACTCCGTCAGCAAAAATTTTGCAACCGAGGATGTTTAAATTTTCCTGGTTGTATTTTTTCTGCATTGCTTTTACCGCATCAATCTGTTGTTGCGGATCTGCATCCGCATCACTTACTATGGTGGCAGCAATATGCGCTGTCAATTTTCCTGATTTTATTAAATAGTTATAAGCATCAAGTGTATTCTGTTGTTTTCTTCCTGTATTTCCTGCACTGGGATCAAGCCAGGCAGTAATGCCGTAACGATTACAGTATTCTATTGCTTTTTCAGCAGCTTTATGATCGTCCACATCAGTTGCCAGCACCGCAGCAATTTTCCGGTAACCGCTTTCACTCACAAAACCATTGGGTTCATCATCTTTCAGTGTGCCAAAAAAAATTTTTTCTTCCGGCTTCAGTGATTGGATGTATAGTTTATTTAAACCGGCACGTTTCATCATCACATTAT
>JANOJO010000415.1:0-13220 GCA_031418795.1 Bacteroidota bacterium
TCCAAATTTTCGCGGTACATGGTATGGAACTAATAAACTTTTTCTGAATGCTGTTTTTTATGGCGGTAATATTAATATACCACAGGTAATAGTTGGGGAAAAAGAAACAAGAGAACAGGATTAAAGATTACCTGAATTTGCTTCCTGCTTTAATTTTTTATCAAAGAAAAAAGTACCTGCTGGCAGCAATGCAGCGGCAAATGCAATGGCAAACCATTTCATTTTTTTGTTCCGGTCAGATTTTACTTCCCATGCAAGTGAAAGAAAAACGACAAACAGGATTCCATGCATCCAGCCAACAACTGTAACTGCCATGGGTTGATTAAAAAAATATTTCAAAGGCATGGCAATACAAAGCAATACAAGAAAAGAAATGCCTTCAGTAATGCCGGCTATGCGGAGCAGCGATAATTTTTTGTTCATTGTTTAATTTGATTATTTATTTTCTGTTGCGTTAATTACCAGCCTTACAAGTTCTCCCAGTTTAGCCGGCTCAAGCCATCTTACCACAATTACAAGATCGTGTTCATCGTCAACCACAATAAAATTTCCGCCAAACCCATTGGCAGAATAAATCTTTTTTGAAATATTTCCCATTTGATTTTCTTCATTGGTCCACCACATCAGGCCATACGATTTATTAGCCGCTGAGGGTTGTCCTACTGCATTCACCCATTGTTCAGAAATTAATTGCTTGGTTTTCCATTTACCTTTTCTTGAAAACAATAACCCAAATCTTGCCTGGTCAAGTGTATTGATAAATATGCCACCACCGAAATGGCCACCACCACTTACTGATTCCATCATCAGGCCATCCACATTTACAAAAGAATTATCATAACCATACCAGCGCCAGGTAGTGGATGCGCCTATAGGGTCCATAATTTTTTCTCTTAACACTACGGGCAATGGCTTTCTCCATACCTGTAATAATGAATAAGCCAATAAATTTACACGTACATCATTGTATTCGTAAGCCGATCCGGGCTCCAGCAGTTTCCTGTTTTTCCAATCATCAATACCACCCTGCCGCGACGGACGATCGGCCCAGTCACACACATCAAAAAGACAACCCGACCAATCAGATGATTGCGTCAATAAATGCCGCCAGGTAATTTTTGAATTGTGTTTACCATCAAATTTTCCGTCCCACACATATTCATTTACACGGTCGTCAATATTTTTTATTAAATGATTATCTGCAGCAAGTCCTGCAATAGTTGACAAATAACTTTTCGAAACGCTGAAAGTCATATCCACTCTTTTTACATCTCCCCACTGTGCTATGATGTATCCGTTTTTTAAAATAATACCGGCTGGCTTGCCTCTTTCCTTCATCGGGCCGGCTATTCTGTAATTGGGTTCATTGGCATAAGCCTTCATATTGGCAATACGCAAATCATAATCTGTTTTGGTTTCATTGCGGATGGCAAAGCTAACAGCGCTGTCAATTAATTGGGCATTCATTTTTAATTCACCGGGTTTTTTTGTTTGCCATATTGAATCAGGGAAATAAATTTCCTGGCTGTAGATTAGCTGTAAGGAAATAGTGAAGCCAAAGACAAGGAAAAGTCTGCAATAGCTGGAAAGTTTCATTAAATGATATTTAAAGTAGTTTTTTTAATTAGCCAAATATCCTTTTCAAAAGAGCCTGGACAGACTTAACAAAGTAGGATATTTTAGGAAGAAATTATTTTTATAACGGAATCTAATACTATACCAGCAACCTCTTTTTTCAAAGAACCTGCTTTGCGAAGTATAATTTTTTTATCAGCTGTAAATATCCTGTTTGGCCTGATATAACTCAATACAGGCAAACCGCCATTTGTAAAATCGCCCTGTGACAGTTCAATGCTGTATTTATCTTTACGATATTTGCTGGTAATCTGGCAAAGTATAATATCATAGCCGGGTAAATCAGCAAGTACAAAAGCCGGTCTTCTTTTGCTTCCGCTTAAATCTGAAAATGGGAATGGAATAACGACAACATCGCCTTTTACAAATCTTGCCATGCTTTATTTTCTTTTGCGGTAAGCCAGTCTTTTGATAAAACTTTTTCGCTGGCCAGGTGGGTTTCAGGTATATCTTTTAAAATTCTTTTTTTTATAGATGTTTTCTTTGTAGAAAAATCTATAAGATTATCAGCACGGAGTTGCTTAAGCGTATTGATTGCTTTTTTCTTTTTAATAGTAATTGTCAAAACTGTCATACCCAAATTTAATTAAAAATATCCGGCTTTAATAATCAATCACCTGTTCCTCTATCATCTCCGGTATTTCTCTCCACTCATATTGCTGGTTGCGCAGTTGTGGTTCAAAGCCTGCTTCACGGATAGCATCCTGAATACTTTTATAAGTAAAGCGATGTGGCGCACCGGCGGCGCTTACTACATTTTCTTCCAGCATAATGCTGCCAAAATCATTGGCGCCTGCATGTAAACAAAGTTGTGCCACCTGCTTACCCACCGTCAACCAGCTGGCCTGGATATTTTTTATGTTGGGAAGCATAATGCGGCTGATGGCAATCATGCGGATATATTCTTCCGGTGTAGTAAGATTTTGCACACCACGGATTTTTGCAAGCAGTGTATCCACATCCTGAAACGTCCATGGAATAAATGCAAGAAAGCCCTGCCTGCCGGCAGGCAGGCTTTTGCCTCCTTCCTTTGCCATCTCTTGTACTTCCCGTATTTTTATTAAATGCTCAAATCGTTCTTCAATTGTTTCCACATGACCAAACATCATGGTAGCTGAAGTAGTAATATTTAATTTATGCGCTTCATGCATAATGTCGAGCCATTCCTGTGCGCCGCATTTTCCTTTGCTGATCAATCTGCGTACACGGTCAATTAAAATTTCTGCACCAGCGCCGGGCAATGAATCAAGCCCCGCATTTTTTAATGCAATTAAAACTTTTTTATGAGTTGACTTTTCCAGTTTTGTAATATGCGCTACTTCAGGCGGGCCGAGTGCATGCAATTTTATATTGGGGTATTCAGCTTTTATTTGCCTGAATGTATTTACATAAAAATCCAAACCAAGATCAGGATGATGCCCGCCCTGTAATAAAAGCTGATCACCGCCATACTTAAATGTTTCTTCAATTTTCTTTCTGTACGTTGGCATATCTGTAATATATGCTTCGGCATGGCCGGGTATGCGGTAAAAATTACAGAATTTACAATTGGCAATGCACACATTGGTGGTGTTTACATTTCTATCTATCTGCCAACTTACTTTTCCATGCGGTACTTGTTTTTTTCTCAGCTCATCGGCAAGAAACATAAGTTCTGCAAGCGGCGCATGTTCAAATAAAAAAATGCCTTCTTCTTTATTTAAAAAATCAAAATCAGATGCTTTTTGATAAATGTCTTTAAGATTCATATCCATACTCTTGTTGTAAAGACAAAAGTACAGAACTATGAGTTATCATTAAATTACAAGCGGCAAAGATGTTCAATTAGAAATAGTTAATTTGAATAATTAATAAAAGCAGCGAATAGAGTACTATTGCCGTCTAATTGCTGAATAGAAAATAAAAAGTATCCCGATAGTTATCGGGACGACGCAACAAAAGTTTAATAGTAAGAGAAATGCCAGGTAAAATATTTATTACATCCATATTTATATTATTGGCAACAAAATTTTTTGCACAGGAACAATTTGTAGAACCGCCTGCCCGGCAATTAACTTCGTTCAAATTCAGACAACTTTCCGGCGGAGTTATCATATTCAAAGCACTATTTGCAAACTACAAAGACTCGCTGAATTTTATATTAGATACAGGAAGTGGTGGCATATCACTTGATTCATCAACGGTATCCATGTTCGGCATTACACCCACGCCATCTGAAATGACCATACTGGGAATTGGCGGCATACGAAAAGTAAGTTTTGTTTATAATCAAAAACTAAGATTACCGGGCCTTACCGTTGACAGCCTGAATTTTCATATAAACAATTATGAAATTCTTTCAGCGGTATATGGAGAAAAAATTGATGGCATCATCGGCTACTCCGTACTGAACCGCTATATTTTTCATATTAATTACGACAGCTTACGGATAAGTATTTTTTCTAACGGCAGATTAAAATACCCCCGTGGCGGATGGCTGTATGAACCTATAATAAGAACATTACCGATACAAACTGCAAGAATAAAAGATGCAATAGAAGTTAACTCACGTTTTCTTTTTGATATTGGTGCAGGTCTTTGCCTTATGTTGAACAAAGAATTTGTGGAAGACAGTAGTTTTCTTGATAAGAAAAGAATATTGTATGCAAAAGAAGCTGAAGGTGTGGGCGGTAAAGTGGATATGTACCTGACTGTAATTAAAGAAGCAAGAATAGGACCTTTCAAATTCAGGAGTGTGCCTGTTTTTATTTTCGATGATAAATATAACATCACTTCTTATCCATATTTAAACGGTCTTATTGGAAATGATCTGCTGCGCAGGTTCAATGTATTTCTCAATTATCCAAAACGTGAATTTTACCTTACTCCCAACAGTCATTACAATGATTTGTTCGACTATGCCTATTCCGGGCTTGAGCTGTACCTGATAGATGATAAAGTAATATTGGGTGATGTGGCCGAAGGCTCACCCGCTGCTGCAGCCGGATTAAAAGAAGGCGATGTGGTGGTAAGCATCAATAATATTTTAGGAAATAATCTGCAGCTGTTTAAAATGGCCATGCAGGCAATAGGTGAAAAAATAAGAATGATAGTAGCCCGTGATGGGGGTTTGATGGAATTTAAATTTAAAATAAAAAGCATTCTGAAATAGCCGCTGTTCAACTGCGCCATTTGACTTATTTTTACAAACTGTTATATTCGTAACAGTTTTTTTATGATACAATTTGAAAAATTTTTATTGCCAAATGGATTAAGGGTACTTGTTCACCGGGATACATCTACCCCGATGGCCGTGCTGAATGTACTGTACGATGCTGGTGCAAGAGATGAAAACCCTGAGCAAACGGGCTTTGCACATTTATTCGAACACCTGATGTTTGGCGGCAGCATCAATATACCAATCTATGATGGACCATTGCAGGTAGCGGGTGGAGAAAATAATGCTTACACAACAAGCGACCTTACTAATTATTATATACAATTGCCAGCGGAAAATTTAGAAACAGCATTCTGGTTAGAAAGCGACAGAATGTTATCGCTTGCATTTACTGATAAAAGTCTTGAAGTGCAGCGCAAAGTTGTTTGTGAAGAATTTAAAGAACATTATTTGAATAAACCATACGGCGATGTATGGCATAAAATGCGGGAGCTTACTTATAAAGTGCATCCATACCGCTGGATGACTATTGGCAAAGAATTGTCACATATTGAAAATGCAAAACTTGATGATGTAAAAAATTTTTTCTTTAAACATTACCGCCCTGTAAATGCAATTGTAGTAGTGGCGGGAAATATAACCGTAGAAAAAGTAAAGGAGTTTGCTGAAAAATGGTTTGGCGATATTCCTTCCGGCGAAAAATATAACCGCAACCTGCCGCAGGAACCGCCACAAAATGAAGAAAGAAAATTAGAAGTAAAAGCAGATGTTCCATTAGATGCTTTGTATAAATGCTGGCATATATACCCGCGGCTCGATCAGCGGTATTATATTGCCGACCTGATTACAGAAGTATTAAGCGGCGGCGGATCATCAAGATTATTTCAGGCATTGGTAAAAGAAAAAAAATTATTCAGCGGCATTGAGTGCTATCATACCGGCAGCATGGATGCAGGTACTATTGTAATAGAAGGCAAATTGGTGAAAGGAATAAAAATGGACGATGCAGAGAAAGCAGTGGAAATGGAAATAGAAAAAATGAAAAGCCAGTTGATAACCGCCAATGAACTGCAAAAAGTAAAAAACAAAATAGAAAGCATGATAGCGTTTGAAGATATGAGCCTGATGAACCGTGCTGCCAGCCTTGCTTATTATGAACTGCTGGGCGATGCAGCATTGATGAATACCGAATTGGAAAAATATAATACAGTAACCACTGATGATATTTTGAAAGAAAGCAAAATAATTTTCAGGCCGGAGAACAGCAATACGCTTCATTATTTATCAAAGAACTGAGAGTAGAAAAAATTTATGACAGACAGAAAGATTGCTCCATCCATAACAGACGCGGTAAATTTTCAGCTTGAACTAAAGCCTTATGAAAAGTTTACTTTAGATAATGGCGTACCTGTATATGCAGTAAATGCCGGTGCCGAAGAAGTGATGATGGTTGAACTGGTTTTTTTCTCCGGCAATTGTTACGAAGAAAAAAACTTAGTGGCTGCTACTTCAAATTTTCTTTTAAAAAACGGCACCTCTGAAAAAAATGCATTTCAAATAAATGAACACTTTGAATTCTATGGTTCTTTTTTAAGCAGGGCCTGCTACAATGAAACCGCCACCATGACACTGCATTGTTTGAATAAACATATCAATGAACTGCTGCCAGTGATGGAAGAAATAATCTGTGATGCTGTGTTGCCCGAAGAAGAACTTGCTGTGTATAAACAAAATCAAAAACAACGCTTATCAGTAAGCCTGAAGAAAAGTGAGTTTGTAGCTGGTCGTCTTATTGATGCTTATTTATATGGCGAGCAACATCCCTATGGAAAATATACAAGCAATGAAAATTATGATTCTTTACACCGGGAAGAACTGGTTTCTTTTTATAATAAATATTATAAAGAAGGAAACTGTATGATTTTTACCGCGGGTAAACTTCCGGCAAATCTTATTTCTCAACTGAATAAATATTTTGGCCAATTGCCGATGGGTAACAAATTTGAAAAGCCATCCAATCTTATTTCTTCCATAAAAAAGCCGGGAGAAAAAATAAAAGTAACAAATGATGAAAACGGGATGCAGGCTTCTGTAAGAATAGCGAGGCCATTCCCAAACAGGCATCATCCGGATTTTCAAAAAGCAATGGTGCTGAACAGTATTTTCGGTGGATACTTCGGCTCCAGGCTGATGGCGAATATCCGTGAAGAAAAAGGATATACTTACGGCATACATAGTTTTTTGCAAAACCATATTCAGCATTCCGCATGGCTGATAAGTACTGAAGCAGGTAAAGATGTTTGCGATGCAACCATTGCAGAAGTGTATAAAGAAATGAAACGGTTGCATGACGAACCAGTTGGTGAAGATGAAATGCAGTTGGTAAGAAATTATATGATGGGCTCTATCCTTGGAGACCTGGATGGGCCTTTTCAAATAATTGCAAGATGGAAAAATTATATACTCAATAACCTGGATGAAAAATTTTTCTACGAAGCCATTCACACCATCCGCACAGTTTCAACTGAAGAACTGCAGCAGTTGGCAAAAAAATATTTGAATCCTGAAGAATTTTATGAGTTGGTTGTAGTTTGATTTATGAACTACTATCCGGCAACTGATTTTTTACTTTAAAAATAAATTTTTATGAATTTTCTTATCCGGATATTTATTATTGCCGCGGTTTCGTTTGGACTTGCCCATATACTCAGCGGAATACATGTTACTGATTTTTGGACTGCATTTGTTTTTGCGGTTATTCTTGCAATTTTAAACATGTTCATCAAGCCTGTTCTTATTTTCCTGACTTTACCAGTCACATTTATTACACTCGGTCTTTTTCTATTTGTTATAAATGCAGCCATGGTTTTGCTTGCCAGTAAAATTGTTGATGGATTTCGAATTGATAATTTCTGGTGGGCTTTATTGTTCAGCCTGATTTTATCAATTGTTACGTCAGCAATAGATAAAAAGGAAAAGCAGGATGAAAGGTCTTCTTCATGATTCTTCTTTTTAGTGTGGGATGAATCATTGAAATTCGCAATATGAACTTTGACCGCAAAGAATTATCCAACGAACAGCTTATACATTTTTACCGTTCACTCCTCTGGCCCCGGATGATTGAAGAAAAAATGCTGGTGCTTTTGCGCCAGGGAAAAATTTCAAAATGGTTTAGTGGTATTGGCCAGGAAGCAATTTCAGTTGGTGCAACATTAGCATTAAATAAAGATGAATGGATAATGCCATTACACAGAAATCTCGGAGTATTTACTGCACGCAATATGCCGCTACATAAATTAATCATGCAATGGCAGGGTGCAAAAGAAGGATACAGTAAAGGAAGAGAAAGAAGTTTTCATTTTGGAAATAAAGAACATCATATCTGCGGCATGATTTCACATCTTGGTCCGCAATTAGCAATTGCCGATGGTGTTGCATTGGCATATAAACTTCGTAAAGAGAAAAAAGTTTCATTAGCATTTACCGGTGAGGGCGGCACCAGTGAAGGAGATTTTCATGAAGCATTAAATGTGGCAGCAGTTTGGGATTTGCCCGTCATATTTATTATTGAAAATAACGGATACGGTTTATCAACTCCGGTAAATGAACAATACCGCTGCATCAGTCTTGTTGACAAAGCAAAAGGTTATGGCATGGAAGGAGTGGTGATAGATGGAAATAATATTTTAAATGTGTATGACACTATTAAAGGGGTAAGAGATTATTGCATAAAAAATCAAAAGCCCTATTTAATTGAGTGCATGACTTTTCGTATGCGGGGACATGAAGAAGCCAGCGGAACAAAATATGTACCGGCGGAATTATTTAAAATATGGGAGCTGAAAGATCCGGTGAAGAACTACGAAAAATTTTTAATTGAAAGCGGCGTGATGAATGAAATGAAAGTGGCGGAAATAAAAACTGAGTTCAAAGATAAAATTGAAAGCGAATTAGCAGTTGGGAGTAATACAAAAACTGTAGTAGCAGATACAGAGGAGGAATTGGAAGATGTATATGCTGAGTCAGGAGTCAGGAGTCGGGAGTCGGGAGTAATGGTCGTTGATAATTCGGGAACGACTCACAATTCACCACTCATCACTCACGACAAAAGAATGATAGACGCCATCAGCGAAGGATTGAAACAGTCAATGCAAAAACATCCCAACCTTATCCTGATGGGACAAGACATAGCAGAATATGGTGGCGCATTTAAAATAACAGAAGGTTTTGTAAATGATTTTGGAAAAGAAAGAGTAAGAAATACACCGCTTTGTGAAAGTGCAATAGTTGGCGCAGTGCTTGGTTTATCATTGGAAGGATTTAAGAGTGTAATGGAAATGCAGTTTGCTGATTTTGTTACGGTGGGTTTTAACCAGATTGTAAATAACCTTGCAAAGATTCATTACCGTTGGGGACAGAATGCAGATATGGTAATAAGAATGCCAACTGGCGGCGGCGTTGGCGCTGGCCCATTTCACAGTCAAAGTAATGAAGCATGGTTTACAAAAGTGCCGGGATTGAAAGTGGTTTACCCCAGCACACCGATTGATGCAAAAGGTTTATTGATAGCAGCCATCAATGATCCAAATCCTGTCATGTATTTTGAGCACAAAGCTTTGTACCGTTCTGTAAGCGGCCCGGTGCCGGAAGATTATTATGAAATAGAAATTGGTAAAGCAAGGCATGTAAGAGATGGCGATGAGGTTTCTATTATTACTTATGGCGCAGGTGTTCACTGGGCAGAGGATTATGCTGCGGAGCATCCTGAAATTTCTATTGACATTTTAGATTTAAGGACACTGGCGCCGCTTGATTATTTTGCTATTCGCGAAGCAGTACTTAGAACCGGAAGAGTTTTGATTTTACATGAAGACACATTGATTGGTGGTATCGGCGGAGAAATTGCCGCATGGGTTGCTGAAAATTGTTTTTCAATTCTTGATGCACCGGTGATGCGTTGCGCATCGTTGGATACTCCTATTCCTTTTAATATTGAGTTGGAGAAAAATTTTATGGCGAAAGCAAGATTGGATGAAATGGTTAATAAATTATTGAGTTATTAGTACTTTTATTCATGCCTGATATTTTTATTATAGCCGGTTGCAATGGTGCAGGAAAAACCACAGCAGCATATAATCTACTTCCAGATGTTTTTAAAACGGTTGAATTTGTTAATGCAGATGAAATTGCAAGAGGATTATCACCATTTAATCCGACAGGGGTTGCTTTTCAAGCTGGTAGAATAATGCTGGAAAGGTTAGAGCAACTTATAGGGGAAAATAAAAATTTTTCTTTCGAAACAACACTTTCGGGATTGAGTTACCTTAATTTTATTAAGAATGCAAAAGAAAAAGGATATGGCATTACTTTTTTCTTTGTTTACCTGAATAGTGTGGAACTGGCCATTGAAAGAGTTGCCATAAGAGTTAGCAAAGGAGGACATAAAATTCCTGAAGATGTGATTGAAAGAAGGTATCATAAGGGCTTGCGAAATTTTTCCAGCTATGCTGCTGAAGCAGATGATTGGTATATTTATGATAACTCCGGGAGTGAATATGAATTGGTAGCTAAGAGTACAAATAACGGAGAGAAAATTATTAATTTTGAGTTATTCAAAATAATTGCCGAAAAATGAGTGACAAAAAAAAAGGAGAAGACCTGAGCGATAAAATAAAAATTGCCCTGGATAAGGCCATTAAGAATGTTATTGCCGAAACCAAATCAAAAAACTCTTATATGGTAGTTGCCGATAAAAAAGGTAGTATCAAAAAAATTCCCGCTAAAGATTTATAAGCTTATATCCGGTTTTTTTAAAAATTTTCTAAAACTGTTTTGATTTATTAGATGCACTTAGTGATGCGCTGCTTTTCTTTAGATGCTCCCATTCCATTTAATATTGAATTGGAGAAAAATTTTATGGCAAAGGAAAGGCTGGATGAAATGGTGCAGAAGCTGATTAGTTATCAAATGAGAACAGCTATTTGCCAAACTACAGGCAGAACTTCTGGATATATTTAAAATATTTACTGTAAATCTAAAACCATGCAAAGTAAAATTGCGCTGCTTGTTTTATTTCTGCTTAATTCAGGATTATTATTTTCTCAAAGTTTAACCCAGACAATTAAAGGAACGGTGATAGATAAAGAAAACCGTCGACCGCTGGCAGGCGCCACTGTTTCCGTAGCAGATGACAGTGTTCATCAAAATACAATCAGTAAAGAAGACGGAAGTTTTATTCTTTCAAAAGTGCCGGTTGGCCGCAGAAGTATTCAATGCAGTTTTATCGGCTATGAAAATTTTATTACTGATAATAATATTCTTAACAGCGCAAAAGAACTGGAGCTGGTAATAGAATTGGAACAACTGTATAAACAGGAATCTGCGCTGGTGATAAAAGCACAAAAAAATCCAAAGCTGCCTGTAAATAAGTTTTCTGTTGTCAGCACCAGATCTTTTACACCGGAAGAAACACAACGGTATGCAGCAAGTGTAAATGATCCCAGCCGCATGGCCATGAGTTTTCCTGGTGTACAACCAACAAGAGATGCAAGAAGCGATATAATTATAAGGGGCAACTCAGCGGCTACGATGTTGTGGCGGTTAGAAGGAATAGATATTCCCAATCCTAATCATTTTGCACGCAAAGGTTCCAGTGGCGGTGGCATCACCATTTTCAGCAGCAGCATGCTTGACAATTCTGATTTTTCGACAGGTGCTTTTCCCGCAGAGTATGGTGATGCATTATCCGGCGTATTTGATATACGGTTTCGCAAAGGCAATAAAGAAAAAAAACAATACAGCTTCAAGGCCGGCTTGATTGGCATAGATTTTTCCGCAGAAGGCCCGTTTGAAAAAGGAAAAAGTTCTTACCTGGTTAATTACCGTTATTCCACGCTTGGTATTTTAAATGCTGCAGGTTTTCATCTTACTGGCGAAAGAGAAAATAATACGTTTCAGGATTTATCTTTCAACTTAAATTTTCCATCAAAGAATAATAAATCAGTTGTCAATATCTGGGGCATTGGCGGATTGAGTAAAGAAGATTATTCAGAACTGGAGGATCCTGCTGACTGGGACGAGTATGATGATTATGCCATTTATGATTTCAAAACAAATATGAGTGCTGCGGGTATAAGCCACAACCTTCAAGTTGGGAAAAAAAGTTTACTGAAAACATCTCTTGCAGTAATGAATCAGAAGATCACATTTGTTGATGATACACTGAATACACAAAAGACTCCCTACACAGTTAATGACGAACTCTATAAAAACAACCGCACATCACTTGCCATTTCATTTAACACAAAACCCGCCACATCGCTTGTTTGGAAAACCGGTGGCTTTGTAAACAGGATTGGTTATACATTTCAGCAAAGTCTTTTTGATTTTGTAGCTTCCAATTACCACGATAATATAGTTGATGGTGAAGGAAACACCTGGCTACTGCAACCCTATACGCAACTAAACTGGAAACCTGACAAAAAAATTTCCATTAACGCCGGACTGCATTTTATGTACCTGGCATTAAATAAAACAAAATCCCTTGAGCCAAGGTTCAGTGTGCAGTACCGTGTAAGCCCCGCACATACTTTAAGTATGGCTATTGGTAAGCACGGAAAAATTTTACCACTTGGTTCTTATTTTTATAAAGAATCCAACGGCTCTTTTCCAAATATGAATCTTGACATTATGAAATCAACGCATTTTATTGCCACATGGGACTGGCTGATGAAAAAGAGCTGGCGGTTTCATATAGAAGGTTATTGGCAGCAACTAAATTCAATTCCGGTAGTTAACGATCCGAACAGAACTTTCTGGTTGCTGAACATGATTGATGGCTATGCAAATGAGGCGTTAATAAGCAAAGGCACCGGCAGTAATAATGGAATTGATATCACACTTGAAAAGTTTTTCTCCAAAGGCTGGTTCATGCTCACCAGTTTTTCAATATTTAATTCAACTTATCAGCCGCTGAATCAAAAGGAGTACAACACACAATACAATAGTAAAACTGCCGGTTCGTTTACCGCAGGCAGGGAGTGGAAATGGAAAAAGAACACCACATTTATAATTGGTGGCAAAGCATTGTACAATGGCGGCATGCCGATATCTCCATTACTTGCCGGCGCACCGGTAAATTCAAGAAAGCCGGTACTGGATGAAACAAGGCCATACAGCGAAAACATCCCGGCCTATTTCAGAACAGATGCAAGAATTTCTTTGCGAAAGGATAAAAAGAAAACAGCATCCATGATTGCACTGGATGTACAAAATATATTTGGGATAAAAAATACTGATGCATTGAGCCGCAGGTATGATCCTGCTGCAAACCAATGGATATATAAAAAACTATCGGGACTTGTACCTGTAATCAGTTACCAGGTAGATTTTTAGAATATGTATAGTTTCCTCTTCCATTTAATATTCA
>JANOJO010000416.1:0-8310 GCA_031418795.1 Bacteroidota bacterium
TTCCGATGCACTCATCACTGTTTCAAATTCATTTTTTTCCTTTATGCTCATGTACGTGGTATGCGGATCGTAGCACCAGGCAATGGTATTCAGGTAATCATCCTGTAATTCTGATGTAAACTGTTCGGGTGTTTTCAACAGATCATCTATAAATGAACCTTGCTGTTTTTTTGCTTTTTCACGGGCATCTTTTTCAAGTTTGGTAAAATCTGTTGGTATTGTTTCGCCAATGGTTTTACCCTCATCGGTTAATTTATCCGAAATATTCTCAAGCATCCGCCATTTTAAGAACCGCTGCCAGCGCTGGGCAAGTTCATTAACATTTTGGGTATAGTTTGTAAACGGCCAGCTGATATTATCGGGCTTCGAAAAATCGAATGGTTTGGCCAATAAAACTCTCAGTATGCTGTCAGTTCTTTTTAAACATATTTTATACAGTGTAGTTGATTTACTAAAAAAATCCCCACCAATAACTATCGGGGCTTTTCCCAAAAGTTCATCATCAAGTTTTGTTTTATAGCTTTCTAAAACCGCCATTTCATTTTGTGTGAAGAAAAGTTTTTCCTCATCCAGTTTTTCCATCCATTTATTATAAAGCATGGCAGATGAAGTATCATTCCATTTTACGGGGAGATAATGGTTTTGTTGAAGGAAGCGATGAAGGGTGATTGATTTACTGCGTAAACTTTCCGTTGCCGGAGTCTGTGCATAAACATGCAGAGATGAAAAAAGCAGCAGCAACAGGCAGATTCTCTTCATAAATCAGTTTTGTAGCGGAATGGATAGCAAATTAAACCCTTTATTCTGATTAATTCGAGAACATGGGATTGATTAAATGAAAGCAGAAAAAAGGATTTTTATACGAAAAAAAACGGGCAATAATCTATTTTTAGTTTTTTTGTTTTATAATAACATTTTATTTTGACCCAGAAAATCTAGAATAGTTCTAACGTTTTCTTCTCTACCTCCAATGATCATTTGATTAGTTTCCAAATATTGGCCTCCAGCTTGTTCAAGAATAATTCTACCAGCAGCATAATCGTAATGCTTTCTTATCATACTCAGATTCAAATAAACGTCAAAGCCACCCATTGCACAATAGCATAACGATATTGATCCAACACCAATTATACGGATTCTTTTAACTTTCCTTAAGAGAGCCTGCACTATAGAAAATGAATAGTCAATATTGAAACTGGAATTATTTCTATTTGGCAGCTCCACTATTATGGAAATGTCTTCAAGAGGTTTATTATTTGCACAAAAAATTGATGAATTATTTAATATAGCTCCAATATCATTGTAAACCGATGTATAAAAAAATTGATTTGTTTCAGGCATATTTACAATTCCGAGTACAATCTTTTTCTTATGTACTAAAGCTAATGCAATTGAGTATAATGGAATATTTTGATGAAAATATTTTGTTCCATCGATAGGGTCTAAAATCCATACATATTCTGCATCAGGTTGATATATTCCTCTTTCTTCTGAATCAAAACCATGAGCAGGAAAATGGGTTTTAATAAAATTGAAAATAAATTCTTCAACTAGTAAATCAGCATCTGTTGCGAAATCATCATCATCCTTTAGACGTTCTATTATTGAATGACCAAAAATATTTTTTACTTTTTCCCCAGCCTCTCTGACAATATCCATTGCAAGTATTAGAAATTCTTTCATTTGACAGTATTCTTAAGTTAAAATTCCGAAAACAGTTCTTTAAAAAGGGGTGCTAATTTTTCATTTTTCTTTAATTCCTGATATATTTTTTCAGAAGATGCAAATATCCTTGACCCTAAATCGAAATCACCTTTTAATATTATAGGCTCTTTTATTACTTTACCCTTCGAGCCAGTTACAGTTTTTAATTCTGATTCTTCAACCAATAATTTACCAGCCTCACTATCATGACATGAAGTGTAACCGGCTAATGAGATATATGCATCAAAAGAGCCTTTTGCAACATAAGCAAGTCCGAATGAACCGACATTAAAGCCTCTTACCTTTTTAACATTGATAAAAATATTACTTATCAACTCACATGCTTTCTTGTATTTTCCATTAGTACGATTTTCCATAGTGTGCTTATTAGGAAATTCAATATAAAATATTGAGTCTTCCAATGAACTCTTTCTATTTAATGGTAATTTACATTCCCAGTTATTAAGATATGCGCCCTTGCCCTTTAATGAAAAAAACATTTCCCTTGTTGTAGGTACGTATATTGCCCCCAATTTTGTAACCCATTCATTATTTTCTTTAATCTGTAAGGCAATAGTTGATGTAAACAAAGGAATATTTCTTGTAAAATGAATTCCTCCATCAATAGTATCTAATATCCACCTGTGATTAATTGTTGATTCTTTTAGGTTATCATCTTCTCCATAAATATCTATATCCAAAGAAATATTTTTCTTAAAAACCGTTTTGTCGATATACTTAATATAAATTTTTCTTATCTCATACTCTAGAAAAGTGGTTTTCTTACTAGGATCTGTTTTATCTATATTTATTTCTCTTTTGTAAGCATCATCAATACAGATACCCCGCTTGAAGTATGTATTGAATATAATTTCTATTTCATGAAATGCTCCTTTTATTGAACATAGTGCGTCTCGAAAATTGCTATCACAATATTCATTAGTTTTTTCACGAAATATAGCTAATTCTTTCTCCCATCCGTCATCTTCAATTGTTGACTTAGCTTTCATCTCCATAATATATTTTTTAAAAGCAAAAAAGCCGCTTATAAAACCTGCCAAAAGGGAAATTGAAAAAATTAAAAAATTAATTAGTAAAGGAACTTCTTTATTAAACCAAAGTTGTAAGCCCAAAGAAGAAATGGGTATTAAGAAAGACAATGCTGAGAAGAAAAACAGTATTAGTATGGGCTTGCTAATTTTAAATCTTTTTTTAACAATTATACTTAAAATCGCAGAGCCTATTATCCCTGCAATTATGTTTATAATTATATCTTTAAAAAATGAACCCATTTTTTTGATAAATACGATTATTGGTAACTCCTTACGATTTTAAAATATTCTTTTCTTTGGAGCCCCAAGTTTCATTCTTATATCTGCAAAAATTTCTTCTGTTTTTATGTTTAACTCTTCCTTTTTTTGAATTAATTTTTTCATTAAAGCTACTTTGTTTTGAGGTATAGAAGTATCTAGATGCTTATCATTAATCAAAAAGTGCAATTGGGAATGGAAACGGAGAGAATTACCAGTGCCAGATGGACGGATAGTTATATAGTTCAATTTAGCTTCATCAAAATAAAATCGAATTCCTTCATCAGGAAATTGAAACTCCATTGTCGGTGGGTAAACAGAATCATATTTACCTGTTCGATAGATATTAGCTGATTTCACATGCATTCCTGCTATCTTAAGATCACCAGCCATGGCAATATGAAACAAGCTAAATGTGAGCCTTAATATATTTTTTTTAATCCGGTCTCCAACAATGCCAGGATATTCGCCATCCAACGGATCTGGTTCATATCCATTAACAAAAAGGCCAATTTCCGGATCTAAATAAATTTTTTCATCTAATAAATCATATAACGAGCTATTATTATTTTTAGCAAACGCAGCCAATTCTGCAGTTAAAAAAGCTGCAAAAGTACCGTCTTTATCTCTTACATGTCCTCCATCGCCTAGCGAAAAATTATCCTTTGGGGGCCCACCTAAGATAGAAAATCCATTACTTTGCTCCATGGCTGCAATATTTATGGACCTTTTGTAATTCTGCAATCCATAACTTTGAAATACAACCGGATGACAAAGTTTAGCAAATTCAGTAGAGACCCCTTCTTCTAATTGAACATACTGATTATATAGTTTTTGATCTCCATTCCATAAATCTCTTGTTGCGGCAGATAAACTTGCAAATCCAACCCAGGTTTTTACTACTCCGATTTTAAATCTTAAAGCAAGCTTGACCATGCTATCAGATGTCGTATGTGAAAGAACAATGAATTTTTTATCATAGTCACTTATATCTTCAAGTTTAATATTATACTCCCCTTTTGTTAATCTATACCATAATAGCAAGGCCCAAAGATCATCAGCAGGAAGGAGACACCAATCTTGGTAATCATAAAGAAATTGTTGTTCCTTTGGCACCTTAATAACAACCCCACACCTATCCGCATCTGGATCTGTTCCAATTAAAATATCCAATTCATCAAATTTTCCTAAAAACTCCTTTTGCTGCTTAAAACTAGCAACAGCAACTTTAGCTGCTCTTGGATCACCTGGGTCTGGTTGTCTTTCACGCCCTGCTGCACTCGGGAATGACGGGAACAAGCCATTTAGTTCATTTAAATGATTTTCAGTTATAATATTGATATTCTCTTCAACAAAACCTGATTCTCTTAAAAGCCGAGGCACCGCAATGTTACCGGCTCCATGATATGCACAAAACCCAATATTCAAAGGGTTTTTAACTTTACTTTGGTTTTTAACTATATCTTTTGAAACTAAAAAAGACATTACATGTTCTATATGTTTATCATGTATATTAATCCTATTGTTTTCGAATCCTTGATAATCAAATCCATCAACTTTTTCTTTTCCACTTAAAAACCATAACTGATCCTTTTTTGCAGTATTTAAAGGGATTTTTTTTAAGATCTGCTCAGTTGATTTATGGAATGGTTCATTTTGAAATAAAACTTTTATAAATTTATTTAAAATTATATCCCTTTCTTCTGGATCAAATTGTGAGCCATTACCACAGGAAAGTTTATAACCATTATATCGATAATCATTATGGCTTGCCGAAATTAAAATTCCAATGTCTGCTTTGATAGATTCAAAAGGGATAGCGAATGTTACCTCAGGGTAAGGACAAGGAGCATCGAACAAAAATACTTTATAACCATAACCTAAAAATAATTCAGCGACAAGTGATGCAAAATCTTTCCCTCTAACTCTGCTATCGTATCCAATAACAATCTTACTAAACCCTTTTTCCATACCAAATTTAGCAACACCTACAGATGTAAGAAGAAGCAAAATATTATTAATAGTATTAGGTCCTTTTAAAATAGCTGCATTTATACCTGGTCCTTCTTCATCATTCATCATCTCTATAGATTCTTTATCAAAAGCCATCATTCCTCGTATTCCTCCTGTACCAAATGAAAGGTATTGCCTATAAGCATTTACAAGCTGTTCCCATTTCTCCTTTTTAATCGCATCTATTATCCCATTTCTAAAATTAGAACTGATTTTATCAATATTTTCATCCAAAAACCATCTTTTTAAATTTGTAAAAGTATTTTCTTTTGCAATATTATATAATTGTTCATCAATCATTTTACTATTTAACGCATAAGTTAAATATTCAGTGATACCACTATTTGCCTTTTCTAAATATTTTTCATTCGATTCCATGGTATTATTCTTAAGTTTTTCTTTACTAAAAAATTAGTTGTAAAAAACAGAACATTAGTGTTTTTTAAACCTAATTATAAAACTCATAATCAACATCCTCTAAAATCTCGGTTCTGCTTGTTTTAATTGCTATTCGAAATAAGTTATTATCTTTCATTTTTATTTGTAATTCTCCTTCATTCCCTATTATCATACAAGTTTTGAACTCTATCAAATTATTAATTCCCATTTCATAGTCTATTCGCTTAAAAGATAAAGAGTAAAAACAGTCATCGTCAGGATCATTTCCATGGAATTCGTAACGCAAATTCACAATATCATTTTCATTTTTTATACTAAATGATGAATAGTTAGTTTTTTCATTAATCTCTTTTATTTTCATATAATTTGTTTTAAATAAATAAAAACCGAATATAAGTATTTATTGCAAAGCCTACAAATAAGTGTGTATTTCATCAACAATTCTTAACTATAGTCGAATAAAGAAAAACGCTTCGCAGGTCGAGCCAAAGCATTGTTTCAAATAATTGGCATAACCCTGTGTTGCCATACCCACGGTATATTTATTCATACGGTTGGTACCAATACCCATGATGCCACGCAGGCCGCCGGTACCAAATTCCAGGTTCTTATAAAAAGCGTCTTCCAGCCCGGCCGGGTCGTTTTTTTGCAGGGTTATTATTTCATCTTTTACAGCCTGGTCGTAATTACCGCTAAGCCACTTATCTATCTTTTGTTGTGTTGCCGCATCCATAAGTTTGTATTTATACAGCCAAAAATAAATTATTCATCTCTCTTATAATCAAAATAAGCTGATTAAAATCTTCCCTGTTATCTTTTCCGTAAATCTCACCTATCGCAGTAACAAAGGCCTGTTATCCTTATTTTTGTTTTTTATGAAACCAACCGCTGTACATAAATCCTCCTTTGTGGCAAGGATACTTAGTTATTATTTCTTTTTAGTAAAAAGAAATAATAACCACTCTTGTACTATGAAAACTTTATTGAGCTTTTTTATCAGCATATTATTTTCCTATTCATCTTTTGCACAAGACTCAACAATACAACAAACAAACAAAATCGATCTTCCCAACAATCTCCCAGGTATCCCTTCTTCTTTGGAGAAGCCCGCCCGGATGACCGGTTCGGACGGGGATAGGATGAGGTCTAGAGTAAAGATCATCGCCGCAACAAACATCATCGGCTACAGCGGCGCCATGCTCGGCCTTTACCACGCCTGGTACAAAAATTATCCGCAAAGTAATTTTCATGTTTTTAATGATATGAATGAATGGAAAGGCATTGATAAGTTGGGGCACATCTACGGGGTGTATGCCGAAAGCCTTGGCAGTATGGAACTCTGGCGCTGGACAGGCATAGAAAGAAAAAAACGTATCTGGATCGGCGGGCTCAGCGGCCCGGTTTATCATACCGTAATTGAAGTACTCGATGGCTTTAGTGCCCAATGGGGATGGAGCTGGGGCGATGTGGGCGCAAACTTTATTGGCAGCGGCATGCTCATTGCACAGGAACTGGCCTGGGACGAACAACGCATTCAGTTTAAATTTTCTTTTCACCATAAATCTTATAACGATCCAACATTAAATCAGCGCAGCAATAAAATTTTTGGCAGCAGCACCGCTGAACGGTTTTTAAAAGATTACAACGGACAAACTTATTGGCTCAGCACAAATGTGCATTCATTTTTTCCGGAAAGCAAATGGCCAAAATGGTTGAACATTGCTGTTGGCACCGGTGCCGAAGGTATGTTTGGCGCCAACGAAAATATTGGTAAGGATGATAATGGCAATATTAATTTCAGCCGTACAGATATAAAACGTTACAGGCAATGGTATCTCTCACCGGATATTGATTTGACAAAAATAAAAACCAACAAAAAAGGATTGAAACTTGCTTTCCGTTTACTCAACGTTGTAAAAATTCCCATGCCTGCACTCGAATTTTCAAACGGGAGTTTTAAAGTAAAAGCGGTTGCATTTTAGCCCCCTAACCCCCGAAGGGGGAACTACTGGAAGATATTAGCGAAGACCTTTGCGATAATTTCTCATTATAAACCGAAATTTATATAAGAAACGAAATTTTACTCCCTCTCCTTCGGAGTCCCGATAGCTATCGGGAGTGGTGAGGTTTCCATCCACGCCCCCACAACTTCACCATCCTCCACTTCCACCCTGATATTTTCATCTGCAGTTGTAGAAACCGACAAGCCAACATAATCCACATCAACCGGAAAAGTTTTGTGTGTTCTTTCCACCAGCGCCAGTGTTTGTATTTTTTTGGGAAGCTGCTGCAGCAAAGGCTTTAAAGCATATAGCATGGTACGTCCGCTATTAGCCACGTCATCAATCAGTACAATGGTTTTACCGATAAAATCCATTTCAGCATTTAAAGTAATGGTCAATGGATTTTTTTTATCCATGCTCAGTTCCAGCACAATTACTTCGCCGGTAAAAACTCCTTTTAAATATTGGTGAATTTTTTCAGCAATCACCGTACCATGGGCTTTAATGCCAATCAGTACCAGTTGTGTTGCATTATAATTTTGCTCCACCACCTGCAAAGCCATGCGCCGCAGTTTTTTATTCGCCACTTCGGCGGTAAGTATTTGTTTGTTCTGTTCCATGATACCACGAATTTAATTGAAAATAATACACTACAAGAAAAGTAATAGCCACAAAGACACTAAGTCACAAAGAAAAAACTTTGTTTTTCAAACCTTCGTGCCTTTGTGTCTTTGTGGCAGCCATCATTCTGCCGCAGGCAGAATCCAGTTTTTTTCTGTGCTTCAGTGTTTCAGTGGCAAACCTCTTCTGCCGCAGGCAGAATTTAATTACCTTAGCGGCACAATCTCTAACATGCAGCTTACACAACAAATACTTTTCAT
>JANOJO010000417.1:0-6185 GCA_031418795.1 Bacteroidota bacterium
GTGACTCAATGATCAATTTATTAAAGTTTAAGCATAGGGATACGCATAATAACAATAATATCCAATATTGCATTGATTATATCCTATCCAGCCATAACCACCAAATCCCCATCCTGTACCCCATGAATTCTTAATTAGCCAGGCTTGATATGGCTCATACCAGCCTACAATCGTTACAGCGTGGTCAATATTACCCCAGCCTCCATAATTCGGAGTGCCATTGTAAACTCCGCCTGAATAACTCCCGAATGTGCCGGCACCGGCTTTCAAATATGTAGTCACTGCACCATAAATGGTGAGGTAATATTTAATCCATGCATTCTGAACAGAAGTACCGGGATATGGAACTCGTCCCCAAGTGTATACTCTCTTAGAAACAGGCTTGGTATAACAAGGTCCGTTGGTAGCTGTATAAGGATAGGACGCCTCGCTTGCAAGCCCGTGACAATACATCCAACTCAAAGCCCAGTCCGACCATCCACCCCCGCAACTTCCGGCATCAATGAAACTGCAAATTAATGTTCCGCAAGCCAATACATCTTGTTCTGATAGATTAAGAACTCCGCCATAGAAATATTTATATGTATGCTCAAAAGCGGCGACAGCGGCAAATGCCCAACAACTACCACAAGAACGATAAGCACCCGTTGTCAAATCAACACACTGGTGTTTTGTTGGTGTAGCATAGTAAGTGGGCCAAAAGCTACCATCAGTCCATGCTGCGCCTACGCCTGTGGTAGAAGATGAAGGTTGTTTGGTACCACCTTTACCACCTGCATCATGACTAACACCTGATACTTTTCTATCGGCTTGCAACTTATCGGAAATCGCTTTTTCATTCTTTTTGTTTTCAGCGTCTTGTTTATCTGCTTCCTTGTCATCAGGCGTTCCATTAATACCAAATAAACTTTTCCTATCTTCTACATTATTAACTTCGCTATTGGCTGCAATATCAAATGTTGCGTTATTAATATTTTTAAACTCGGCACTGGCCCTGTCAAATTCCGCTTTACCTTTTGCGCTCAACTTTTTTTCATCCTCATCTTTATCTTTTTGTGATTTTTTACCCTTTGCGCCATCATCCTTAGGGTCCTTCTGTGAAAATCCATTTATACAAGCGAGGCTAACTATTAAAAAAAGGAATATTTTGAGTTTCATGTTTTTTGGTTTTAATATTAAAAAATAAATATTGCTTTTGAATGCTAATTCAAATCAGATACTCAATAATAAATTAATTTTAAAGGGTAATAGATATTGCTGCTAATCAGAACCGGTTTCAGCCAATTGGCACAGACTAAGTGGTACGGAAATATTAGATAGGGGCTGAATAAAAGGGGAAAATAACTCGTAGGGTTGAACTTGTTTAAACCCTACATAAAAACGATTTCTTTATTAATTTTAAAGATAAAGCGAAAATCATTTAACTACCAAAAAAATCTTTACTCTGCTCTGCTTTATTTTTCTCCGTTTGTAAATACTTACTATTGTATAAGCCCTGAATTGAATCCAAGTTGAGCCGGGTGTCATTACCTCTATTGTTTGAGTTTTCAAATAAGCGCCGGCATACTTTCAAATGTTTGAGACGGGGGGCGGGAATTTAAAGTTGCACCAATACAAAAAAATTTATATGAGCCTTTCTGATTGGTTTTTATTTAAAGCTTGGTGTGGTAACTATTATTGGTTGTCTTTTCTCCCTTTCTGCTCCTTCCCGCAAGGAGTTGCACCTTATTAATTCACAGTCCCGCTTGTTTACTTATCTCCAGCATTCTCTCTATCGGTTTCTTAGAAGCGAATCTTAATTCTTCATCCATTAATATTTCAGGAGTTTCATACTCCATACAGAGATAAAGTTTTTCAAGTGTGTTCAGCTTCATGTGCGGGCAATCGTTGCAGGCGCAGTTGTTGGTGGGTGGGGCGGGTATAAATGTTTTATGCGGGTTTAATTTCTGCATCTGGTGTATAATTCCGGTTTCTGTAACAATAATAAACTCTTTCGCCTCATCTTTCTGTGTGTATTTTAATAATCCTGTTGTGCTTCCAATAAAATCTGCAATGCGTAAAACCGGATCTTCACATTCAGGGTGTGCTATTACTTTAGCAAATGGGTGACGCATTTTTAGTTTGGTGATTTTTTCTAAACTAAATATTTCATGCACCATACAGGCACCATTCCAGAGCAACATATTTCTGCCTGTTACTTTATTGATGTATGCGCCAAGATTTTTATCAGGTGCAAAAATAATTTTCTGATCTTTTGGAAAACTTTCCACAATAACCTTTGCATTACTGCTAGTGCATATCACATCACTCAGTGCTTTTATACCTGCGCTGCAGTTGATATAACTCACCACCACATGGTCAAGATGATCGTCTTTAAATTTTTTAAAAAGTGGCGGCGGGCAACTATCACTGAGTGAGCAGCCGGCTTTCAAATCTGGAATAACAACTTTTTTTTTGGGGTTAAGAATTTTTGCTGTCTCCGCCATGAAGTGTACACCGGCAAAAACAATCATATCTGCATTTGTTTTTTCTGCCTGCTGAGCCAGGCCCAGGCTATCGCCGATATAATCTGCCACGTCCTGTATGTCCGGCTCCTGGTAGTAGTGCGCCAGCAACACGGCATTTTTTTCTTTTTTCAACCGCTCAATTTCTGCAAACAGGTCCAGTGTAGGATCCAGATCGATGTCTAAAAATCCTTTTTGGTCAACTTTATTTTTTGCAGCGGAGATAATTTCAGAATTCATAAAAATCATTTCGGGACAGCAATATTCCACAACAGATTCCAAACTTTCAAAACAAATTTTTTTAATCCCCCTTCTTAATTCTAATAATAATATTAAATATTTATAAAAAAGAGTTTATTATTATTACACATGTGAATTGGTGGAAAAGATTTTTTTTCAAAATTACATTCTTTAGGATATTAACAGTAATACTTCTTTAATCCACAACCATTACTGTTGCCTGCATTAGTTTATATACTTCTTTCCACAACCCTGTGCAAATATGATGTGTAAAAATTTTTACCAAAAAAAATAAAAAATTGATGTGGATACTGATAGAATAAGTAGATAAATAATCAAGGCAACAGACTATTACCCTAATCCGGGTAATTTATCTTTCAAAGAATGCTGTTTCATATTCACGTTTCATATTGGTTTATACACAGGAAAAAATATTTGCCCACCGCGTAATGGGGAGAAAAAGTTCACAGATTTGCCGGATTAAAAAGATTTTACGGGTTATTATTAATGATTTCAGAAACAATTATATTAATAAAAGAAAAAATAATAGAGTTGAAGTAGCAGCCGGCGGGCATCTGGTAAAAGAGATGAAACTTTTTAGCGTTAACGCCAGGCAGGAATTAATTATTTGTAATTTATAATTAACAAACCCCGCTAAAACAAATTCCTAATCACCAATTTTAAATTCCTTACTACAGATTACACACTATTTTTCCACAAAAACCCTATTTTTGCCCCCCTTCCAAAGTACAAAGTACGGCGGCTGGTCATTCTTATTTAAAAAAATATACCCCTCATGTCAGTTATTCAGAGTATTCGTGATAAGTATGCAAAAATAGCCGTGGTGGCAATTGCTTTAGCGTTGCTTGGTTTTATTTTAACCGATTATTTATCCGCCAGGGGTAACTTGTTTGGTGGCGCAAGTTCAACAACCATTGGAATAGTAAACGGAAAAGAAATAGAACATCGTGATTTTGATAATAAATTAAAATCAATTGACGCCCAGGCAGAAGCTCAGGCACAGCAGCAAGAAAGGCAGCTTGGTGAAAACGACAAACACCAGAATATGGAGAGCCTCTGGAAGCAAGAGGTAGAACAAATCATCATGAGCGCCGAATTAAAAAAACTTGGGTTCTCTATTGGAAAAAAAGAACTCCCCGACTGGCTTTTTGGATCCAATCCTCCGCAGGATTTAAAACAACGGTTTTCAAATGAACAGGGACAGTATGATGCAGCAGCTGCACAAGATGCCATGAACCAAATGAAGAGAAGCGCCAATCAAAAAGACAGGGATCAGCTAAACAACTACCTTATTATAATGGAGTTTAGCCGCCAGGTAGAAAAATTTAATTCACTGCTTACCAACTCTGTTTATTTTCCAAAATGGTATGTGGAAAAACAAAATGCAGAAGCCAGCGCCATTGCAAAAATTTCTTATGTTTCTTACCCATACACAAAAATTACAGACAGCACAATCAAAATTTCTGACAAAGAAATAGATGAGTATGTAAGTAAACATAAAGATCAATACAAACAGGAAGAAAGCAGAAGCATTGCTTATGTTGTTTTCAGCGCATCGCCAACAGCGGGAGATACCGCAACTACAAAAACACAAGTAGGTTCTTTGAAGCCAGAATTTGAAACAAGCACAGAGCCAGCCGCATTTCTTGCACGCTACGGAAGCTCCATGCAATTCTATGATGGATATACGGGTAAATCACAAATACAGGTGCCCGCCAAAGACAGCATTTTTGCATTGGCAAAAAATGCCGTGTATGGCCCGTATTTAGACGATAAAAGTTTTGTCATGGCAAAATTTTTGGATGTAAAACAAATGCCCGACTCAGTAAAGGCAAGACACATACTTATTCAAACTGCAGACCCGCAAAGAGGGCAAATGATAATGGACGACAGTGTAGGCAAAAAAAGAATTGACAGTATCGAGACGGCCATTAAAGGCGGCGCCAGTTTTGATGCTCTTGTAATTCAATATTCTAACGATCAGGGCAGCTCAACCAATGGAGGAGTAGTTTCAAACCCATCAAACAAGGAAACGAATTATTTCAATTACGGGCAAATGGTAAAAGAATTCAACGACTATAGTTTTGAAGGAAAAACAGGAGACAAAAAAGTAGTAAAAACCGTTTTTGGATATCACTATATTGAAATTCTGGATCAGAAAAATTTTCAACCACATTATAAAATAGCCTACTTCGCAAAAAATATTGTGGCAAGCGATGAAACAGACAGAACTGCGCTGAACGCCGCCAGCAAATTTGCCAGCGAAAGCAGAAGCCAGAAAGCCTTTGAAGAAAATTATTCTAAATCATTGAAAGCAGAAGGCTATCAAAAACTAACCGCAGCTAACATTAAACCGACAGCCAATTCAATTGAAGGCATGGGTGTATTTGGATTATCCCGCCAGTTAGTAAGAGAAATTTACAAGGCAGATAAAGGAGATGTGCTTCAACAGCAGCGGGTGGGAGATAAATATATTGTTACTGTAGTTACTGAAGTAATAAAGGAAGGACAAACGCCTGCACCGCTTGCAAGAATAAATGTGGAGCCGATTTTAAAAAAGAAAAAGCAAGCAGAACAAATTAAAAAGATGATTGGAAAAATTACAACACTTGATGCAGCAGCTATCGCATTACAAGATCAGGTAAAGACGGCAGACAGCATGAGAATAACTGGCGGGTCACTTGGTTTTGAACCCAGGGTTCTTGGCGCCGCATTCAATCCTTTAAACAAAGGAAAACTGATAAGCGAACCAATTGAAGGAGCTAACGGAGTTTATGTAGTGAAAGTAGAAGATCTTTCAGCCACATCTGTAGCAGCGGGAAATATTGAAGATCAAAAGAAACAAATGCAACAGGACAAAAAGGCCAGAATAAGACAGATGGAGACGCAGGCATCCATGTTCGGAATGGAGCCACCATCAATAGCGCCGTATAAAAAAATTGCAAAGATTAAAGACAACAGAAGTAATTTTTATTAAGAAAGAAACCAGATATAAATATTTCAAAGCCGTTTTGTTATTTACAGGGCGGCTTTTTGTTTGCGCCGTATTTCGTAAACGGCATGGCTGCAACTGTATTATTTTTGCCTGTCCTCCGGAGCTTTAGCAAAGGAGGACAGATATTATGAGCGACAATTTTGTAAATAAAGTAGCTGAAAGTGGTTTAATAAGCCTGGACCTTGAAAACTATATACCTAAAGAAAGCACTGCGGTATTTGATCTGAAAGATTTTCTTTTTATGGGCCTGATATTAAAAGAAAAAGATTTTCGGGAAGCGCTGAAAAAAGAAGACTGGGAAAAATTCAGAAACAAAAACGTGGCCATTACCTGTTCTGCCGATGCAATTATTCCTGTATGGGCCTACATGCTTGTCACCACCTGTCTGCAACCCGTGGCTAAAGAAATAATAATGGGCAACGAAA
>JANOJO010000418.1:0-2271 GCA_031418795.1 Bacteroidota bacterium
CTCCTGTCCCGATGCACTGGTGGAAGGTGTCATCAATAAACTGGTCAGCTTTTTTGATTCAGAAATCACAACAGAAAAAATGATTGACCAGTTTACTTAGAGCCTTCTCGCCGCAAGGTGTTTCAAAAATCTATACCACTAAGCCACTAAGTTCACAAAGAAGAAAACTTTTATTATTCATAACCACTTTGTGTGTTTTGTGTCCCTGCCTACCGGCAGCTACCCTTTACCCAAATTTTGATTGGGTAAAAATATTGATGTTCTTTGACATAAACATTTGCAATGCACAAGATTACCGTAAAGGATTTTCCTCATCTGGACTTTGGGGATAAACGTCGGGATGAACGCTTTGTAACTATCCTTAATAATATTAGTAGTCAACCTGGCAGCAGCATCCCCAAGCAAAATCAACGATGGTATGATACAAAGGCAACGTATGAGTTTTTCAAGAATGAAGATGTGAGCATTGAAGCACTTCAAAAAGCAATGATGCTGTATGGAGCAAATCGGGTGTCAGACAATATGCAGTTACTTATACTGCAGGACATCAGTAATATCAGTTACAATGATTTGCAGGCAGAGGGATTAGGTTATTTGGATAATAAAGAAGGTCGTGGGATATTATGTTACAGCAGTATGGCCGCTACCACAGAAGGATTACCCTTGTCCTTGTTATATCAGCATACATGGATAAGACCTTTGGATGAGTTGGGCAAATCATCCAAACGTAAGCAAATCAGTTTTGAAAATAAAGAAAGCTATCGCTGGTATGAAGGAATGCAGGAGGTTAATAAGCTGTTGGGGCACTCCATACATAAAATCCACATAGCCGATAGGGAAGCGGATATTTATGAATTATTTTTTCATGCTTATGAATCCAACACGGATTTGTTGATAAGGGCACGGCACAATCGCCAGCTTTCCGATGGCAGTCATTTATGGAACAACATTGCTTTGCAACCTGTGGCTGCTATAGTTAGCCTGGATATACCTGACAAGACGGGTAAGAAAAAAATTAAGATAGAAGCAGAAGTCAGATATCATCAGGTAGAGATACTTCGACCGGCAAACAATAAGGAAAGCCATGAGAGTGTAGAATTAACTGCCATAGAAATTAAGGAAGTCAGTAACGGCAGTAAAAGTGAAGAAGATATTATTCACTGGAAATTATTAACCACATTGGAAGTAGCCAGTATAACCGATGCACTACAGTGTGTAAAATGGTATACGTTCCGGTGGTTAATAGAAAGATTTCACTATGTACTGAAAAGTGGTACTAAGATAGAAGAGCTACAGTTAAAGGATGCGAAGAGTTTGCAAAAAGCAATAGCCGTATATAGTATGGCAGCATTCAGGGTAATGCAATTGGTATATGAATCTAGACATCATCCGGAAATAAGTTGTGAGGTAGTGCTAACAAAAGCACAATGGAAAACCTTGTATATGCTGATTCATGAAAACAATAAAATACCTAAGAAACCGCCATCATTGCAACAAGCAGTAATGTGGATAGGAAGATTGGGGGGACATTTAGGACGCAAGTCCGATGGTCCACCAGGCTTGAAAACAGTGTGGTTGGGGTACCAGCAACTATGCCATGCATCAAGTGTTTATGAATTAATGACTCAAAAAATTTAGGTAAGGCATAGCTGCCGGTAGGCAGGGATTGCCACGGATGGATGGATTTTACTGATTTGAACATTTCCATTTGTATTTCCTCCGTGCCATCTTTTAATCCTGTTAATCTGTGTTTCAGACAGTATGTATTTGAAAAATAAACTCCGTTCCCGCATGCGCTGAACCCGCCTTCCCGGCAGGCAATCATGGTCTTTAATAAAAATCAGGAATAACTATCACCACGCCGCAACCACAGTCACGCCGCCCTGAGTTTTGTCACCGATCTTAACTTCAATCTTTGCATCAAGTGGTAATAGAATATCCACTCTTGAGCCGAGTTTGATAAACCCCATCTCAGCACCTTGTTCTGCAAGCTGCCCCTGTTGCAGGTAATTACTGATTCGTTTTGCCAGAGCCCCGGCAATCTGTTTTACAAGAATTTCTTTTCCGGCTTTACAGTAAACAACTGAATGACGTTCGTTTTCCAGTGAAGATTTCGGATGCCAGGCCACCAGGTATTTGCCGGGATGGTACTTGTAGTAGGTGGTGGTACCGCTGATCGGATGGAAGTTGATATGAACGTTCAACGGACTCATGAAAATGGAGATCTGGCGCCGCTTGTCCTTGAAGTACTCAGGCTCGAACACCTCTTCG
>JANOJO010000419.1:0-1539 GCA_031418795.1 Bacteroidota bacterium
AGTGGGTAAAGCCTTTGCTAAAAAAATGCTGCAGGGCAAGGGTGAATTTTATATTACACACATCAAAGGCAAAAAAGTAAAAGACTGGATTGCTTACCAGAAAACCACCAATGTATTTATTGATCGGTTTTTGGAAAAAGCCAGTTCACTTAATTATTACTGGCATTCACTGGGGCCTGTTGCACTGGGCATTTCTACTTATGTTCCATTAAGTAAAGATGATTTGAATTTATTCAACCGGTTTCTCAATGTTTTTGAATTGGCCTATACAAGGTATCTTGATATTGAGCAGGCCCGTGCACAAGCAAGAGAAGCGCAGATTGAAGCTTCCCTGGAAAAAGTGAGGGCACAGGCAATAGGCATGCATAAGCCGGATGACTTGCTCAATGTTTGTAAAGTATTGTTTAAAGAGCTTAGCGCATTAGGCTTTGGTGAAATCAGGAATGCAATTATTCACACATTTAATGATGAAAAAAGTTATTTTACCGATTATGATTATTCTGATCTTACCGGCGGAGTCATTACAAATATTCCTTACAGCGATCACCCTGTCATTAAACGATTTTTAAAGCAGATAAGAAAATCAGATGAGGCATTTGCAGAAGTTACAGTTTCAGGGAAAGAATTGAATGAATGGAAAAAATTCAGAAAAAGCGGGGGTCAACCTGATGATCCAAGGTTAGATAAAACTTCTGCTCTCTATTATTATTTATATTCAATTGGCACAGGCGATATCGGCATCTCGGCTTTCAGTTCCATTAATGAAGAAAAGCTGCAGTTGCTGAAACGCTTCAGAAATGTTTTTGATTTTGCTTACAGAAGATACATGGATGTGGCGCAGGCTGAAGCACAAGCCTATGAAGCAAGAATTGAAACCTCTTTGGAAAGAGTGAGGGCACAGGCAATGGGTATCCGGAAATCAGAAGAACTGGCGGGAGTAGGTGAAATTATTTTCACTGAACTTAAATCGCTTGGTTTTGCAGATATTCGGAATACAGAAATCATTATCAATAATGATAAAAAGAATAATATCAGCAGTTATTACTATTCTGATTACGGTGTATGCGGTACCATCGAAGTGGATTATACCACACATCCCACGGTGAAGAACTGGATGGAGGATCTGAAAAAGACTAATGACAGTTTTGTTGCTGTTCACATTTCGGAAAAGGAAATGGCAGCGTGGCGCAAATACAGGGAGTCACTCGGGTATCTGCCCGATTCCAAACTAAATAAAGCAAGAACAGTTGAGTATTATTCATATTCTATCGGACTGGGTGCTTTAAGTGTATCATCATTTAAACTCATTACAGAAGAACAATTAAAAACTCTTGAACGCTTCAAAAATGTTTTTGGTCTTGCTTACCGGAGGTATGCAGATGTGGCATTGGCAGAAGCACAGGCAAAAGAAGCGCAGATAGAATTATCATTGGAAAGAGTTCGTGCAAGAGCCATGGCCATGCAAAATTCTCATGAGCTGGCCGATCTTGTATCTACAGTATTTAAAGAATTAACTCAACTTGATTTTGTATTGACAAG